>JACZKR010000218.1 GCA_014859945.1 Paracoccaceae bacterium
GAGATCATGTTCGGCCGCCTGAAGGATTGGCGGCGCGTTGCAACCCGATACGACCGGTGCCCTGAAACCTTCTTCTCTGCGATCATGCTCGCCGCGACCGTCTTGTTCTGGCTGTGAAACTCAATGAGTCTGGACCCTAGCACTTAGGCGCAAATTTTCGGGGGTTGCGATGAGTGACGTGACGCAAAGCGTTCAGGTTCTATCTGGTTGCGAAGACTACTTTTTTAAGGTTTTGACGCCAAATAGAAAGGCGTTTTTCGAAACGACAAGCGAATTTTCTTCTGCGATTAACTTTGCAACGTCGCTCTTTCATTTTCACGAATGGCTTTTCGATGAGTTCAAGCCAAATTTGGAGCAAAACTTCAACACAACGTTTTCTTCGAAGGGCAAGTTCTGGAAGGCAGTTGAAGCGACCAACGCCAACTTCTGTTACATTCGCGACGTAACAAACGCTTCAAAACATGTGAAAATCGGCGGGCAAGGCAATGCGCCTACCTCAACGGGCATGTCGCATATCGCAAACACTCACATCGTTGCGATTGGTTACGGCCAAAGCTATGGGCAGGCATATGGCGGGGGCAGTAAGGTAGTCTTCGATGATGCAGGAATCCAGATCAGCTTCGACAGGTGCGCCCAAGAGTTGTTCGACTACTGGGAGCAACTTTTGCAGACTCTCACGGGCAAAATCTTTTTCAGCATTCCCGCTTAACTGTCTTTGTGAAAGAGATGCGTTCACGTTCGCGTGAACGCTTTCGGCGCTTCGGGCCGATTTTCCAGCGAAATCAGCCGCTTCGCCAACATGCAAAATGTCATGCAAAGGCCTGGCTTTTGCCCCTTAACCCATTGATTTTATTGATGTTGTGGCGGAGAGGGTGGGATTCGAACCCACGGTGGGCGCAAACCCACAACGGTTTTCGAGACCGCCCCGATCGACCACTCCGGCACCTCTCCGCGCTTGGGGGTCGTCTATGTGAGGCGGGGGTTTAGCGGTGTCCCGTGGCGCTTGCAAGCCCTCTTTCGCGGCAAGTTCACGGAAGTTTGCCGGATCGTGTGCGGCCGGCGCTTGGCAAGTGCGGGCAAAGCCCATAGCAGTGTGGAAACATTGCCTTGTAGGTGACCCATGGCGCTTCGGCCGCTTGTGACAGCCCTGATGATCGGAACCGCGGTGCTTCTGCCCGCCCAAGAGCCCGCCCGGGCCGAAACCGCGCAGGCGGGGCAGGTGCGGGCGCTGTCGGATGCGCTGCTGATCGGCGATGTCATGGCGGTCCTGCGCGATGAGGGGATGGCCAACGCGGCCGAACTTTCGGCCGATTTCGCCGCAGGTAACGGCAGCCCCGCCTGGGATGCGGCCGTCAGCCAGATCTACGACACTGCCCGCATGCGGCGCGACTTCGATGCGGCTCTGGCCGAGGCTCTGGCCGGTCAGCCGCAGGCGGTCGCGGCGGCGCTGGCCTTTTTCGGCACCGATCCCGGCGCGCGGGCGCTGCGGCTGGAGATCGACGCCCGCCGCGCGCTGCTGGACCCCGAGGCCGAGACTGCAGCGGGTTTCGCCTGGGAGGACATGGTGCGTCAGGGCCTGCCGCGGGCCAGGCAGATCGAACGCTTTGCCGAGGTCAACGACCTGCTGGAATCGAACGTGATGGGGGCGCTGAACGCCAACCTAGCCTTCTTCCACGGCATGGCCGAGGCGGGCGGCCCGCTGGCCGAGATGAGCGAATCCGATCTTCTGGCCATGGTCTGGGAAAGTGAGGCCGAGACGCGCGGCAGCACGGCGAAATGGATGTTCCCCTTCCTCGCCCTGGCCTATGAGCCTTTGTCGGATGCCGAACTGGACGCCTATATCGCCTTTTCCGAAACGCCCGAGGGGCAGCGGGTGAATGCGGCGATCTTTGCCGCCTTCGACCGCATCTTCCTGCAGATCAGCCGCGATCTGGGCCGCGCCGCCGGGCGCGAGATGGTGGGGCAGGACATCTGAACGGGCGCCGGTTTTCCGGGGCAGGGCGCGCTTGACAGTCCGGGCACTTTCCCGGATAAGCGCGCATCCCGGACAGACCCCGAGTCTCTCCGGGGTTTTCGTTTGACATCGTCCCGCAGGGGGCGCGCTGTCCGAGGCGGGGCGAAAGCCCCCGGAACGCCGGAAACGGGGCCACAGGATGCGGCAAGTAGGAAGGGAAGACCCATGTTTGCGGTCCTGAAGACCGGCGGCAAGCAGTACAAGGTGCAGGCGGGTGACGTGCTGCGCGTTGAACTGATCGACGCCGTTGCTGGTGACAAAATCCAGTTCAACGAGATTCTCGTTGTGGGTGGCGAAAAGACGACCATCGGTGCGCCCCTGGTCGAAGGTGCGGCCGTTCAGGCCGACGTCATCGACAACATCAAGGGCGAGAAGACCATCTCGTACCACAAGCGCCGCCGGAAGCATTCGTCGCAGCGCACCCGTGGCCACCGTCAGAAGTGGACGCTGGTCCGCGTGACCGAGGTTCTGGCCTCGGGCGGCGACAAGTCGGGCGTCAAGGCTGCCACCGGCACCGCCGATGCGCGCCGCGCGGCCCACGAAACCGCGAAGTAAGGAGAGAGCGTCATGGCACACAAGAAAGCAGGCGGCTCCTCGCGCAACGGCCGCGATTCGGCCGGCCGTCGTCTGGGCGTGAAACTGTTCGGTGGCCAGCTGGCCATTCCGGGCAACATCATCTGCCGTCAGCGCGGCACCACCTGGTTCCCGGGGGAAGGCGTGGGCATGGGCACCGACCATACCATCTTCGCCACCGCCGAGGGCCGCGTGACCTTCAAGAAGGGCCTCAAGGGCCGCACCTTCATTTCGGTTCTCCCGGTCGCGGAGGCAGCCGAGTAAGCCGAACCTTTACAGTCGGAATGTAAGAGGGGGATCGGCGCAAACGCCGGTCCCCCTTTCGTTTTCCGGCCCGCGCCCGTCACGATTTCGCCAGCCGACCCTGGCAGGATCGCCCCGAATGACCATCTCGGAGGAAGGGAGACCTTCGGGACGAACAGAAGACCGCCGGGCCCGCCCGGCCATGCGCTTCGAAGGAGGGAAGCCATGACGCTTGACCTGATCGCCGCCGAACCCGGGCAGATTGCCGCCGGACGCTTCGTTCTGCGCCCGGTCCGCAAATCGGACGCCGGGCTGTGCGCGATGTATGCCGGTGACCGCCGCGTGGCCGAGGCGACGCGCTCGATCCCGCATCCCCTGCCGCCGGGCGCGATCGACAGTTTCATCAGCCGCGCCATGTCGGGCGAGGGCGAACGCATCTGGGCGATGGACGGTGCCGCGACCGGTCTTGGAGAGCTTCTGGGCATCATCAGCCTGAAGCCGATGGATCGGGGCCAGTCGGAAATCGGCTATTGGGTCGCGCCGGCCCTGTGGAACACCGGCATCGCGTCCGAGGCGGTGCGGGCGCTGGTCGGGGCCAACCCGCTGGCCAACCGCACGATCTTTGCCGAGGTCTTTCAGGACAACCCGGGCTCTGCCCGTGTCCTGACCAACTCGGGCTTCCAGTATCTGGGCGATGCCGAGACCTTCTCGGTCGCGCGCGGGGCCCGGGTGCCGACCTGGACCTATATCCGCAAGCTCGACTGACCGCGAAAGGTCCGGATCGCCGGCATGGACACGCTTCGCACAGACCGCCTGCTGCTGCGCCCCGTCGGCGCGGCCGACGGCCCCTTCGTGGTGAAGGGGCTGAACGACCTTGCCGTCGCGCGCTGGCTGGCCGTGGTGCCTTACCCCTATGCCGCGGCCGATTTCGATGAGTTCCTGGGCGGGCTGGCCCCGGCGGGTCAGGTCTGGGCCATCGAAGAGGCGGGCGATTTCCGCGGCATCGTCAGCATCGCGGCGGGCAAGCTGGGCTACTGGCTGATGCCCGATGCCCATGGCCGCGGCCTGATGACCGAAGCCGCCCGCGCCGTTCTTCAGGCGTGGTTCGCATCCGGGGCTGACAGCGCGCAGTCCGGCTATTTCGCCGGCAACGCCCCCTCGGCGCGGGTGCTGACGAAGCTGGGCTTCCGCGAAGCGGCGCGGGATCAGGTATTCTGCCGCCCTCTGGGGCAGGTTCTGCCCCATGTCGCGATGCATCTGCCACGCGCAGCCTTTGCCGCCGCCGGCTAAGCATTGCTTGAGCCTTGGCGGCCGATCCTGTATCGCCTGCCCATCCCATCGAAAGCCGTGATCCATGAAGTTCCTCGACCTTGCCAAAGTCTATATCCGCTCGGGCGGCGGCGGGGCGGGCTGCGTCTCGTTCCGGCGTGAGAAGTTCATTGAATTCGGCGGCCCCGACGGCGGCGACGGCGGGCACGGCGGCTCGGTCTGGGCCGAGGCGGTCGAGGGGCTGAACACCCTGATCGATTACCGCTATCAGCAGCATTTCTTCGCCAAGTCCGGCCAGCCGGGCATGGGCAACCAGAAAACCGGCAAATCGGGCGACGACATCGTGATGAAGGTGCCGCTGGGCACCGAGATCATCGACGAGGATGAGGAAACCGTCATCGCCGACCTGACCGAACCCGGCCAGCGCGTGCTTCTGGCCAAGGGCGGCAACGGCGGCTGGGGCAACCTGCAGTTCAAGTCGGCCACGAACCGCGCCCCCGCCCGCGCCAACCCGGGGCAAGAGGGGGTGGAGCGCACGATCTGGCTGCGGCTGAAGCTGATCGCCGATGCCGGGCTTCTGGGCCTGCCCAATGCCGGCAAGTCCACCTTCCTGGCCGCCGTGTCGAACGCCCGGCCGAAGATTGCGGATTATCCCTTCACCACGCTGGTGCCGAACCTTGGCGTCGTCGGCATCGACGGGCGCGAATTTGTCATGGCCGATATCCCCGGCCTGATCGAAGGCGCCAGCGAGGGCAGGGGGCTGGGCATCCAGTTCCTCGCCCATGTCGAACGCTGCAAGGTGTTGCTGCATCTGGTCGACGGCACCTCGTCCACCATCACCAAGGATTACCGCACCATCGTTACCGAGCTTGAGGCCTATTCCGACCTTCTGGGCGACAAGCCGCGGATTCTGGCGCTGAACAAGGTCGATGCGATGGATGCCAAACAGATCAGCGACCGCCGCCGCGCGCTGGAAAAGGCCAGCGGCGGGCCGGTGCATGTGATCTCGGGCGTCTCGGGGCGCGGGCTGCAGGAGGTGCTGCGCGCGCTTTACGCCGAGATCGCCGAGGCCGACCGCAAGCCCGAAGAGGTGAAGCCGTGGCAGCCCTGATGCCGCTTTCCGCCCCCGATCTGCGCGCCGCGAAACGGCTGGTCGTCAAGATCGGCTCGGCCCTTCTGGTGGACCGCAACAGCGGCCTGCGTCAGGGCTGGCTGTCGGCGCTGGCGATGGATGTTGCAGAAGCGCGGGTGCGCGGCGCCGATGTGGTGCTGGTCTCGTCCGGGTCGATCGCGCTGGGCCGCAAGGTGCTGGGCCTGCCCGCCGGCGCGCTGACGCTGGAACAGTCGCAGGCCGCCGCCGCCGTGGGGCAGATCCGCCTTGCCCGCGCCTATGAAGAGGTGCTGGCCCCCCACGGCATCACCACCGCGCAGGTGCTGGTGACGCTGGAAGACACCGAGGACCGCCGCCGCTACCTGAACAGCCGGGCGACGATGGAAACCCTGCTGGGGCTGGGCGTGGTGCCCATCGTGAACGAAAACGACACGGTGGCCACCGACGAAATCCGCTTTGGCGACAACGACCGGCTGGCGGCGCAGATCGCGGTGACGGTGGGGGCGGATCAGCTGATCCTGCTGTCCGATGTCGATGGTTTCTATTCGGCCAACCCCAAGGAAGACCCCACCGCCACCCGCTTTGACCTTGTGACCCGCATCACGCCCGAGATCGAGGCGATGGCCGGCGACCCGATTTCGGGCCTGTCGAAGGGCGGCATGAAGACCAAGCTTCTGGCGGCCAAGACCGCTGTGGCCGGGGGCTGCGCCATGGCGATCATGGAGGGCTCCGTCCTGCGGCCGCTGAAGGCGCTGGCCGAGGGGGCGAACCGCACCTGGTTTCTGGCCCATGGCGACCCGCAGGCAGCCCGCAAGCGCTGGATCAACGCGATGAAGCCAAGGGGAGAGCTGCGGCTGGACGCGGGTGCCGTGAAGGCGCTTCTGGCCGGCAAAAGCCTGCTGCCCGCCGGGGTCACCACCGTCACCGGCAATTTCGGCCGGGGTGAGCCGGTGGCGATCCTGTCGCCCGAAGGCGTGGTGCTGGGCAAAGGGCTGGTGCGCTATACCTCGGCCGAGGCCCGGGCGATTGCCGGGCACCGCTCGGGCGAGATCGAGGCGATCCTTGGCTATCAGGGCCGCGCGGCGCTGGTGCATCGGGACGACATGGTGGTGTGATCGGGGCCAAATTCCTTCGAAGGAATTTGCAAAAGTCTTCGAAGACTTTTGGCGCCCCCTGAGACGGAGCGAATGAATGGACGGCCAATTCACCGATCTGATGACCGACATCGGCCGGAAGGCCCGCGCTGCCGCGGCGGAACTGGCCTTCGCCTCGTCCGAGCGCAAGGCGGCGGCGCTGGTTTCGGCCGCAGCCGCGGTCTGGGACCGGCGGCAGGAAATCCTTGACGCCAACTGCCTTGATCTGGACTTCGGCACCGAAAAGGGCCTGACGCCCGCGATGATGGACCGGCTGCGGCTGGACGAAAACCGCCTGCGCGGCATCGTCGACGGCCTGCGTCAGGTGGCCGAACAGAAAGACCCCGTCGGCCGCATCCTGGCCGAATGGGACCGGCCGAACGGCCTGCACATCCAGCGCGTTGCCACGCCTCTGGGCGTGGTGGGGGTGATCTATGAAAGCCGTCCGAACGTGACGGCCGATGCCGGCGCGCTGTGCCTGAAGTCGGGCAATGCGGTGATCCTGCGCGGCGGCAGCGAAAGCTTCCATTCCTCCGAGGCGATCCACGCCTGCATGGTGCAGGGCCTGCGTGAGGCCGGCCTGCCCGAGGCGTCGATCCAGCTGGTGCCGACACGCGACCGCGCCATGGTCGAGGCGATGCTGAAAGCGGTCGAGCATATCGACGTCATCGTGCCGCGCGGCGGCAAGGGTCTTGTGGGGCTGGTGCAGCGCGAGGCGCGGGTGCCGGTCTTTGCCCATCTGGAAGGCATCTGCCACGTCTATGCCGACCGCGACGCCGATCTGGAAAAGGCCCGCCGCGTGGTGCTGAACGCCAAGACCCGGCGCACCGGCATCTGCGGCTCGGCCGAGTGCCTGCTGATCGACTGGCGGTTCTATACCCAGCACGGGCCGGTTCTGATCGAAGACCTTCTGAAAGCCGGGGTCGAGGTGCGCACCGAGGGCGAGCTTCTGAAGGTGCCCGGCACCGTCCGCGCCCGGCCCGAGGATTTCGGGCATGAGTTCCTCGACATGATCATCGCCGCCAGGCTGGTGGACGGCGTGGATGAGGCCATCGCCCATATCCGCAAATATGGGTCCAGCCATACCGAGGCGATCCTGACGGAAAACGACGCGACGGCCGAACGGTTCTTCCAGCGGCTCGACTCGGCCATCCTGATGCGCAACGCCTCGACCCAGTTCGCCGATGGCGGCGAATTCGGGATGGGCGCCGAGATCGGCATCGCCACCGGCAGGATGCATGCGCGCGGCCCGGTCGGCGTCGAACAGCTGACCTCGTTCAAGTACCGCGTCCATGGCAACGGCCAGGTGAGGCCGTGACCGTCGACCGTCAGGCATAAGGTGGGTAGCGCCTGGCCGGAAGGAGGTCGCTAGCGATGCCTTTGCCCGGCTTCCACGACGTATCGCCGCGCTACCTGCGCATGCCGCATGTCGAGAAGGGCATGGCGGTCGGGCTTTTCGGTGGATCGTTCAATCCGCCGCATGCCGGCCACGCACTCGTCGCCGAGATCGCGCTTCGGCGGCTGCGCCTCGATCAGCTCTGGTGGATCGTGACGCCGGGCAATCCGCTGAAGAGCGTAGCCGAGCTCGCGCCCCTCGCCGAAAGGCTGCGCCGCTCGGAGGCGATCGCCGGCGATCCGCGCATCCGCGTCACCGCCTTCGAGGCGCGGCATTCGGTGCGTTTCACGGCCGACACGCTGGCGCTGGTCAAGGCGCATAACCCCGGCGTCGATTTCGTCTGGGTGATGGGGGCCGACAATCTGCGCGACTTCCACCGCTGGCAGCGATGGCAACAGATTGCGATGACGGTGCCGATCGCCGTCATCGACCGGCCGGGCGCGACGCTCTCTTACCTCTCCTCGGTAATGGCGAAGACCTTCGACTACGCCCGCCGCGACGAGACGGACGCGCCGCGACTGGCGCGGATGAAGGCGCCTGCATGGACCTTCATCCACGGGCCGCGTTCGCGGCTCTCCTCGACCTCGATCCGGAACGCCGAACGCCAGCGGGCGACGGGCGCGGCGCCTGCGCCCACCGACGTCGGGGAGGAGTGATGGCAGGAGAGACCGGACTCGGCCGATTGCTCGCCGGCATGCGGCCCGTACTGGCGCCGGAAACGTTCGTCTTCGTCACCATCGGCAATGGCACGCGGCCGCCGGAAGGCCTCGAACCGCTGATGACCTTCCGCGAATCCGAGGGGTTGACGCTGATCGTGAGCGAGGCCCAGGCCGCCGCCAGCAGCCTCGTATCGACATTCCCTTGCCGGCTAATTACTTTGGAAATTCACTCATCGCTCGACGCAGTCGGCTTTCTCGCCGCGGTCACCGCGCGTCTCGCGGCACGCGGGATCGGCGTCAATCCGGTCGCCGCCTTCCATCACGACCACCTGTTCGTTCCCTCTGGCAGGGCGAACGAGGCGCTCGAGACGCTGAAGGCGCTGGCGGAGGAATCCGCCGGCGCCCTCGCGAGAGAATAGGTTCGCCCGAAACGGTCTTGCCGCCCCGGGTGACGCTCAGGCGGCCTTCTTCTTCGGCTGAATCAGGCCGCGCTCGATCAGGAGTTCGGCGATCTGCACGGCGTTGAGCGCCGCGCCCTTTCGCAGATTGTCGGAGACGATCCACATGTTGAGGCCGTTCTCGACGGTCGGATCCTCGCGGATGCGGCTGATGTAGGTCGCGTCCTCGCCGGCAGACTCGATCGGCGTGACGTAGCCGCCGTTCTCGCGCTTGTCGATGACCAGGCAGCCCGGTGCCTCGCGCAGGATCTCGCGCGCCTCGTCGGCCGTGATCGGCTTCTCGAACTCGATGTTGACCGCCTCGGAATGGCCGATGAAGACCGGCACGCGCACGCAGGTCGCGGTCAGCTTGATCTTCGGGTCGAGCATCTTCTTGGTCTCGGCCACCATCTTCCACTCTTCCTTAGTCGAGCCGTCGTCCATGAACACGTCGATGTGCGGGATGACGTTGAAGGCGATCCGCTTGGTGAACTTCTTCGCCTCGACCGGATCGGCGACGAAGACCGCGCGCGTCTGGGTGAACAGCTCGTCCATGCTTTCCTTGCCGGCGCCGGAGACCGACTGGTAGGTCGCCACGACGATGCGCTTGATCGCGGCCGCGTCGTGCAGCGGCTTCAGCGCGACGAGCAGCTGCGCCGTCGAGCAGTTCGGGTTGGCGATGATGTTGCGCTTGGAGAACTGCGTGATGGCGTCGGGATTGACCTCCGGCACGATCAGCGGAACGTCGGCGTCGTAGCGCCAGGCCGACGAGTTGTCGATGACGACGCAACCCTGCTTGCCGATCTTCGGCGACCATTCCTTCGAAACCGATCCGCCCGCCGACATCAGGCAGATGTCGGTGTCGGAAAAATCGTAGTTGTCGAGGGCGCGCACCTTTAGCGTCCGGTCGCCGTAGGACACTTCCGTGCCGACCGAGCGGCGCGACGCGAGCGCGACGACCTCGTCGGCGGGAAAGCCGCGTTCCTCGAGGATGTTGAGCATCTCGCGCCCGACATTGCCGGTGGCCCCGGCGACTGCAACCTTGAAACCCATGATCGTCTCCTGTCCCCCTCCGCTCCGGTGTTTGGGAAGAACCCGCCGGCCTGTGCGGGTTCCGCTCCCCTCGGGCCGGACCCGGGAGAGGGCGAGCAGGCCAAGGGTAATCAGACCGTTTTGGTCGTGGTTTTGGCCGTGGTTTTGGTGAGACGGAGACGCGCGTCCGCTCCCCCGAGCGAGTCGGGGCAGTCGCCGTTGTTCTGGTGCGCCGGCATCTGGCTGCGCATGATGAGCTCCGTGTCCGCCGCGCCTTTTACGCCGATCCGCCGCAGAGTCAATTATCCCCGAGTCGGTCTTGGACGCGGGTGGCGAACCGCGCGGGAATGAGGCCGGATATCGCGGCTGTGCCCCCCGACGAATCCCGTGAGAGGAGACTGTTCTTCGGCGAAAGCGGTCTTCGGCACCCAGCGCCCCTGTGCAGCCCCGAAGCCCTTGGAAATCAGGGTTTTTCAACGAAAAGGCTGTGGTTGGCATCCAGCGCGCCTGAAAACCCCGAAGCCCTTGGAAATCCGGGCTTTTCGGCGGAAAGGCAGTGGTTGGCATCCGGCGTTCCCCGCGGGGTCTGAAAGGCGGTCGTTGGGCGGGATGGGCTTGCCGCCGTGTGGCGCCCTCGATGCCGGCCCGGCGCCTTCGGCGCCCGCGGCGGATAGTTGCTGCACGACCGTCCGCACCATGCTAGCGAGGCGGGCATGGCGCAGAAGAAGGCACATGAGGTCGACGGCTGGCTGCGGCGGCCCGATCCCGCTGTCCGCATTGTCCTCTTTTACGGGCCCGACCGTGGCCTGGTCTCCGAACGCGCCCGCGCCTTCGCCGGTTCGACCGGCCTGCCGCTCGACGACCCTTTTTCCGTCATCAAGCTCGACGCTTCCGATCTCGACCAGCAGCCGGGAAGGCTCCTCGACGAGGCGCGCACCGTGCCGATGTTCGCCGATCGCCGCCTGATCTGGGTGCGCAATGCGGGTGCGCAGAAGACGCTGGCCGACGAAGTCCGTCTTTTGATCGCCGAACCGTCGCGCGACGCCGTCGTGCTCGTCGAGGCCGGTGACCTGAAGAAGGGCGCCGCCCTGCGCGCTTCCGTCGAGGGCGGCGAAGGCGCCATGGCGCTCCCCTGCTACGCCGACGAGGCGCGCTCGATCGACGCGTTGATCGACGAGGAGATGCGCAAGGCGGGACTGACGATCACGCTCGAGGCGCGGCAGCTTCTCAAGCGAAGCCTCGGCGGCGACCGCATGGCCTCGCGCGGCGAGATCGAGAAGCTCGCGCTCTATGCGCTCGGGCAGTCGTCGGTCAACGACGACGACGTCATCGCCTCGACCGGCGACGCCGCCGCC
>JACZKR010000219.1 GCA_014859945.1 Paracoccaceae bacterium
GGCAATGATGTTGTCGCAGTGATGCCAGCGCGCGCGCCGTTCCTCGGCCATAGCCGTGCGCACCGCCGGGTCGATCTGCGCTTCGGCGATCAGCAGGCGCAGCAGCGGGGCGACCGGGGTTTCGCCGTCTTCCCCGTTCCAGCGCCGCAGCGTCTCGGTCAGATAGGCCACCAGATCGCCGCGCAGGCTGCCGGTGTCGGGTTCGGGAATCTCGGCCTTGGCGCGCGAAAACAGCGCCAGCAGCAGATGGCCCCGGCTGGGCCACCAGCGGTACAGCGTGGCCTTGCCGGCGCGCGCCCTGCGCGCCACCGCCTCCATCGTCATGGCGCCATAGCCCTCTTCGGCCAGAATTGCGGCAGCAGCATCCAGAACCGCCGCTTCGGTGGCGGGATTTCGGCTGGCGCCGGTGGAACTGCGCGAAATCTGCGTGTCGGCCATGTTTCCCCCTTGCAAAACGGAACGTTCCGTTTCATATAGTCGAGACGTTCCGTTTCGATAAGGTGTCCCATGAATTCCGCCGCAAGTAAACCTGCCTTCGCCCCGCCCATGGCGCCGCCGCGCAAGCTGCGGATGGCTTTCTTCGTCTTCCTTGGCGTCTATCCGCTGGTGACGCTGGGTCTGATGCTGCTTCTGCCGCTGACGCCGGGCTGGCCGGTTCCGGCCCGCACCGCCGTTCTGGTGCCGGTGATCGTGGTGGCCATGGTCTGGGGGATCATCCCCTTCATCATGACGCGCCTGCGCCGCTTCCTCTGACTTCAGAACGACAGGCGGATGGTTCCGTCGCCGGTCTCGACCGCAAGGCGGCGGTTCTGGCGGCGGATCTCTTCGGGCACCAGCAGGAAATGCACCTGCGCGGGGCCAATCTCGGCCGGGGCGGCGGGGTTCGACAGCACCTCCCACAGCGCCGGATCGACGCGCAGCCGCGCCGCCTCGGCCACCAGGGCCCAGCGGCCCTCGCCGTGTGAGACGGTGATGCGCCCGCCCTGCGGCATCGCGGTTTCCATGCACAGGATCAGAAGGCAGGCCAGCTTCACCTCGGCCCGCGCCATCTCGGCCGGGCCCTGCCAGTCGATCACCAGCCGCCCGCCGCGCGTCAGGCCCGCCAGCACCTCGGCCACCTCGGCCCGCCCGATGCGCTGCCCGGGTGAGGCCGCGCCAAAGGCGATGCGGAAGAACCGGATGCGGGCATTGGCCTGCGTCACGCTGTCGGAAATCAGCGCCATCTCCGGCCCCTGATCGCGGCTTTCCAGCATCAGAAGTTCAACCCCGTTGCCGATGGCGCCGATCGGGCTGATAAGGTCATGGCAGATGCGCGAACCGATCAGCGCAGCAATATCGGGCTTGTCGTGCAAAGGGGGCCTCGGCGGATGGAGAACGGAATGCTGTCACTGCTGGAACCCGGAATGCTGGTGCGTCACCCCGGGCAGCCCGACTGGGGGCTGGGTCAGGTACAGTCGAATGTGGGCGGCCGGGTGACGGTGAATTTCGAACATGCGGGCAAGGTGGTGATCGACCTCCGGCAGGTGGTGCTGACGCGCGATTACTCCAGTTGAGCCAGTATCGGTTAACAATGCTTTAATGCAATTGCCGATTGCGGCTGCGCGCCGGGGACGCAACCAAGGGGCGCCGGTGGTTGCATTGCCGGGGGGCAGGCCGTAATCAGGGCTGAGGCCGACAGACGGAACCGCCGGGAAGATGATCGACGACGACGCCGCCTTCACGCTGCGACTGGCCCGGGACGCGCGCGATCTGATGGCGGCGCAGCGCCTGCGCTATGAGGTCTTCGTGGCCGAACTTGGCGGTACCGGGCCGCTGGTCGACCATGCGGCGCGGCTGGAACGCGACGATTTCGACCCGCTTTTCGACCATATGCTGCTGATCGACAGCCGCCGCGACCCGGCAAAGCTGGAAGATGTGGTGGGCGTCTACCGTCTTCTGCCCTCGGACCGGGTGGGGCCGGGCGGGCGCTTCTACTCCGAGGATGAATACGACCTGACGGCGCTGAAGACCTCGGGCCGGCGGCTGCTGGAACTGGGACGGTCCTGCGTGCATCCCGACTACCGGGGCGGCACGGCGATGTTCCATCTGTGGAACGGTCTGGCCGACTATGTGCTGGAACGCGGGATCGAGGTGCTGTTCGGCGTGGCCAGCTTTCACGGCACCGACGTGGCGGCGCTGGCCCAGCCTCTGGCCTATCTGCACCACCACCACCTTGCGCCGCCCGCCCTGAGGGTGCGCGCCCTGCCGCCCCACCGGGCCGAGATGAACCTGATCCCGTCCGACGGGCTCGACCGGCGGGCGGCGATGGCGGGCACGCCGGCGCTGATCAAGGCCTATCTGCGGCTGGGCGGCTTTGTCGGCGACGGGGCCTGGATCGACCATGCCTTCAACACCACCGATGTCTGCCTTGTCATGGACACCGAGAAAATGAGCGCCAAGCACCGCGACTTCTACACGCGAAAGAAGGCGCGCGAGGGATGAGCAACTGGCGCGACGTGCCGATCCGGGTGGCCCCGCCCGGGCCGGGGGGCTGGCTGCGTGTGGCGCTGCGCGGCACGGTTCTGGCGCTGATCACCTATGGCTGCCTTGTGCTGCTGCTGGTGTTGCGGCTGGTCGAACGGCCGCTTTTCGGCGCCGCCCGGCCGCTGACGCCCTGGATCACCCAGTTCGTCTGCCGCAGCGCCTTCGTGGTGCTGGGTATCGGGCTGACCGTCCGCGGCCGGCCGATGACGCGCAACGGCGCCGTTGTGGCCAACCATTCGTCCTGGCTGGACATTTTCGCGCTGAACGCGGCGCAGCGCATCTATTTCGTCTCGAAGGCCGAGGTGGCGGGCTGGCCCTTCATCGGCTGGCTGGCGCGGGCGACGGGCACCGTCTTCATCGCCCGCAAGGGGACCGAGGCCAAGCGCCAGCAGGAACTGTTTGAGGAACGGCTGCATCTGGGCCACCGGCTTCTGTTCTTCCCCGAAGGCACCAGCACCGATTCCCTGCGTGTGCTGCAGTTCAAATCCACCCTGTTCGCCGCCTTCTACAGCCCCGGCCTGTATCGTGAGACGCATATCCAGCCGGTCACCGTGGTCTATCACGCGCCGCCCGGTGCGGACCCAAGGTTCTACGGCTGGTGGGGAGAGATGGATTTCGGCCCCCACCTGCTTCTGACGCTTGCGGCCCGGCGGCAGGGCAGGGTGGAGGTGATCTTTCACCCCGAAGTGCCCGTCGATGCCTTCCCCGACCGCAAGGAACTGGCGCGGCATTGCGAACGGGTGATCCGCGCCGCGCATCCGCTGGCCGAGGGTTGAGGGGCGATTTCGCCGCCGCGCCCTCTGGCCCCGGGGCGCAGGTTGCGCTATGCGGACGGCAGCCGAATCCGGCCCACCGGAACAGGAGTGCGCCATGAAAGCCGCCGTCATCACCTTCCCCGGATCGAACTGCGACCGTGACCTTGCCACCGCCTTCGCGCGTGCGGGTTTCGAGGTGGCGCGGGTCTGGCACAAGGACAGCGACCTGCCGCAGGGCACCGATGTGGTCGGTGTGCCGGGCGGGTTTTCCTTCGGTGACTACCTGCGCTGCGGCGCCATTGCCGCCCAGTCGCCGATTGCCGCTGCCATCCGCAGCCATGCCGCAAAGGGCGGCTATGTGCTGGGCATCTGCAACGGTTTTCAGGTGCTGACCGAGATGCAGCTTCTGCCCGGGGCCCTGATGCGCAACGCCGGCCTGAAATTCGTCTGCAAGACGGTCGATCTGGTGGTGGAAACCACCGACAGCGCCTTTACCGCCGGCTACGGCAAGGGCGCGCATATCGCGGTGCCGGTCGCGCATCATGACGGCAACTACACCATTGATGCCGAAGGGCTGGCCCGTCTGCGCGGCGAAGACCGCATCGCCTTCCGCTATGCCGACAACCCCAACGGCGCGATGGATGACATCGCCGGCGTCCTGTCGGAAAACCGTCGCGTGTTGGGCATGATGCCCCATCCCGAGCGCGCCGCCGATGCGGTTCACGGCGGATCGGACGGGGCTGCGATGTTTTCTGGCATCATGGGCGGGATGGCGCTGGCCTGAGCCGCCCATCCTTGAGGCCTCGGCGGGGGCGACTTAGAGTTTCGCCCCATGCAGGACACGCGGGATCACAGCGTTACCGGTGAAGGCGCCGCCACCGTTTCGTGGCGGATGCGTCTGGCTGTCGTGCTGTTGCTGCTGATCGCGGCGGGCACGGTGCTGACCACCAACCGCTGGCTGTCCGAGCGGTTCACCGAAACCACCCGCAACCGCGCCGAACTGCGCATCGCGCTCTACTCGGGCAACATCATGTCCGAGATGCAGCGCACCTCGGTCGTGCCGCTGCTGCTGGCCGCCGATCCGGCGATCCGCGACGCGCTTTTGCGCGGGGCCTTCCCCGACACCACTTTGCGCCTGATGCAGGTGCAGGAGGAAATCGGCGTCGCGGCCATCATGCTTTTGGATCGCGACGGCCGCACGGTGGGGGCGACGAACCGCAATCTTCTGGGCTCGATCCACCGCGACCGCAGCTATTTCTTCGAGGCGCAGCGGTCGAACGAGACGATCTTTGCCACTGAACCGCGCGAAGGCGGCGGTTTCGACTTTTCCTATTCCCGTGCCATCATGTCCGAGGGGCGGCTTCTGGGCGTCATCGTCGTCGGCGTCGATCTGATGAAGCACGAACGCGCCTGGGCCGGGCTGCAGGATGACGTGGTGGTTTCTGACAGCGAGGGCACGGTACTGCTGGCGACCCAGCCCGCCTGGCGCGGCAAGCCGGTCGATCAGGCGCTGACCTCGGCCGGGGCGTCTTCGGCCATCGGCCGGGCGCTGCGCGGTGCGACCGACTGGGCGCAGAACCCGCCCGACGCCTATCTTTCCGGCGAGGCGGTGCTGCGGTCGGAATCGCGCCTGCCCTTCCGGGGCTGGAAGATGATCACCTTCACCGCCTACGATTCGGTGCGTGAACGGGTGAACGGCGTCATCGCGCTGGAGATCATGGGCTTTGCCATTCTGGCCGCCGTCACCTTCTACATGATGTCGCGCCGCGCCTGGTCGCAAAGCCAGAGCTTCCGGCGCGAGTCGGCCGAACTGCGGCTGCTGAACGCCCGCCTGCAACGCGAGATCGCCGAGCGCGAGAAGGTGCAGAAGAACCTTGAGGTCGCCGAGCTGACGCTTGCACAGTCGTCCAAGCTGGCCGCGCTGGGCGAAATGTCGGCCGCCGTCAGCCATGAACTGAACCAGCCCCTTGCCGCGATGAAGACCTATCTGGCCGGCGCGCGCCTGTTGCTGCAGCGCAAGCGGCCGGAAGAGGCGCTGTCGTCCTTCCAGCGCATCGACGACCTGATCGAGCGGATGGGCGCCATCACCCGGCAGCTGAAATCCTATGCCCGCAAGGGCGGCGAGGCGTTCGAGCCGGTCGATCTGCGCAACTGCCTGTCCTCTGCCCTGTCGATGATGGAACCGCAGCTGAAGGCCCGCGTCGTGCGCATCACCCGCACCCTGCCGCGCCAGCCGGTCATGGTCATGGCTGACCGCATCCGGCTGGAGCAGGTGATCATCAACCTTCTGCGCAACGCGCTGGACGCCACCAAGGATGTCGCGCAGCCGCAGATCGACCTTCTTCTGACCGTGGGCGAAACCGCCACCCTTGCGGTGCGCGACAACGGCCACGGGATCAGGGAACTCGAAAATGTGTTCGAGCCCTTCTACACCACCAAGAAACCCGGTGAGGGGGTGGGGCTGGGCCTGGCGATTTCTTCGGGCATCGTCACCGATCTTGGCGGGCGGCTGACCGCCCATAATGCCGAAGGCGGTGGCGCGGTGTTCGAGATGCAGCTGCCGATCCTCGGCAGGGAAGCAGAAGCAGCGGAATGAGAGGTAGTGAATGTCGCGTCCCATGAAAGTGGCCATCGTCGATGACGAAGCGGACATGCGCGCGTCGATCAGCCAGTGGCTGGCCCTGTCGGGCTTTGACACCGAAACCTATGCCAGTGCGGAAGAGGCGCTGAAGGTCATCGGGCCAGAGTTTCAGGGCGTCGTCGTGTCCGATATCAAGATGCCCGGCATGGACGGGATGGCGTTTCTCAAACGCCTGATGGGCATGGATTCGGGCCTGCCCGTCATCATGATCACCGGCCACGGCGATGTGCCGATGGCGGTCGAGGCGATGCGCGTCGGCGCCTATGACTTCCTGGAAAAGCCCTTCAACCCCGACCGGATGACCGAACTGGCCAAACGCGCCACCCAGGCGCGGCGGCTGACGCTGGACAACCGCGCGCTGCGGCGGGAACTGTCCGACGGCTCGGGCATCATGAAAAAGCTGATCGGCGCCAGCCCGGCGATGGAGCGGCTGCGCGAGGATATCCTTGATCTGGGGCAGGCCGATTCCCATGTGCTGATCGACGGCGAAACCGGCACCGGCAAGACGCTGGTCGCCCATGCCCTGCATGCCGTGGGGCCGCGCGCCTCGAAGAAGTTCCTGACCATCTCCTGCGCCGCCTGGGGCGAGGATCAGCTTGCAGCCCGGCTTCTCGGCCCCAGCGAAGACGGCAACCTGCCGCTGGTCGAAGAGGCGCGGGGCGGCACGCTGTGCCTTGAGGATATCGAAAGCCTGTCGCATGGCCTGCAGTCGCGGCTTCTGACCTTCATCAACGAACAAGGCACGCCGCCGGAAACCCGGATCATCGCGATCTGCAACGAACACGCGCCCGACAAGACGCTGGAAGACCTGCTGCGGTCGGACCTGTTCTACCGCCTCGGCGCCATGACCATCATCTGCCCGCCGCTGCGGTCGCGGGGCGAGGATATCCTGACGCTGTTCACCCGCGCGTCCGAGCAGTTCTCGGAAGAATACGGCTGCGACGCCCCGCAGGTGACCGCGCAAGAGGCGGCCCAGCTTCTGCAGGCGCCCTGGCCAGGCAATGTGCGGCAGCTGGTCAACATCGCCGAACGCGCGGTGCTGCAGAACCGCCGCGGATCGGGCTCGATCGCCTCGCTTCTGATGGCCGACAACGAAAGCTCGGGCCCTGCGATGACGACGGAAGGCAAGCCGCTGAAGGAATATGTCGAGGCCTTTGAACGCATGCTGATCGACAATACCATGCGCCGGCACAAGGGGTCGATCACCGCGGTGATGGACGAATTGTGCCTGCCGCGCCGGACGCTGAACGAGAAGATGGCGAAATACGGGCTGCAGCGGCAGGACTACGTCTGACCGGGCGGGGGGCAGCGCCCCCCGCAGCTTGCCCGACCCCGGGCCGACGAATCCCCATTGTCATTCGCCGGTTTTTGCCCATAGGGTCGTCATGCGCGTGTCTTTGGCACGTCACGGAATTCTCCCCTTCCGCTCTGGCGCGTTTCCCGCACCGAAACGAAGGGGTCGGATCGGCCCGGCAACGGGCTGCTAGCTTGCCCGCAAGTCATTGACGAAACGGGCTTTTCAGGTGAGCGGCGCAAGCCGCTCTGGTGAGACCCGCGATGGAGCGTGCGTTCATAAGGCAGACAGGCGAGGGGTGCCCACGGGGCATGGCCCGCCATTGCCCGACGCGCGACCTCGCCCGAACAAGACGCCCCTTGACCGAAAGCACCCTGGCCGGACCTGGTTCCGGCCCGGATCCGAGGTCCGGGCGCATGAGAACTGCATGTCGAAGAAAATGCTCATTGACGCCACCCATGCGGAAGAAACCCGCGTGGTCGTGGTGGACGGAAACAAGGTCGAGGAATTCGACTTTGAAACGGTAAACAAGCGCCAGCTGGCCGGAAACATCTATCTGGCCAAGGTGACGCGGGTTGAACCCTCGCTTCAGGCGGCCTTCGTGGACTATGGCGGAAACCGCCACGGCTTTCTGGCCTTTGCCGAAATCCACCCGGATTACTACCAGATCCCCGTCGCCGACCGCAAAGCGCTGCTTGAAGAAGAGCGCGCCTACAACCGCGCGCAGGACGAAGAGGAAAACCGCCGTGCCCGGCCTGCGCGCCCTGCCCCCCGGCCCCGCGCCGCTGCGGCAGATGCCCCGGCCGAGGTGATCGCCTCGGACATCGCCGGCATGGATGTGGTGGACCTGGGCGAGGAAACCGGCGCCGATGCGCTGGTTGAAAGCCCCGTTCCCGCCACCGATCCCCCGTTTGAGGAAGAGACCAACGGCGACGGCGCCTACCGCGCCATCGACCACGCCTCGGACACCGATGATGAGATTGAATCCATCGCCGAAGAGGATGTGGCCGAGGAAATCAGCGCCCCGCGCAAGCCGCGCGCCCGCCGCTACAAGATTCAGGAAGTCGTCAAGGTGCGCCAGATCATGCTGGTGCAGGTGGTCAAGGAAGAGCGTGGCAACAAGGGCGCCGCGCTGACCACCTACCTGTCGCTGGCCGGCCGTTACTGCGTCCTGATGCCCAACACCGCCCGCGGCGGCGGCATCAGCCGCAAGATCACCAACGCGCCCGACCGCAAGAAGCTGAAGGAAATCGCCGCTGAAATGGAGGTGCCGGAAGGCGCCGGCCTGATCATCCGCACGGCAGGCGCCAAGCGCACCAAGCCCGAGATCAAGCGCGACTACGAATACCTCATGCGGCTTTGGGAAGAGATCCGCGAGCTGACGCTGAAGTCGATCGCGCCGGCCCAGATCTATGAGGAAGGCAACCTGATCAAGCGCACCATCCGCGATCTTTACTCGAAAGAGATCGAGGAAGTGCTGGTCGAAGGCGAAGCGGGCTATCGCACCGCCAAGGACTTCATGCGCATGATCATGCCGGCGCAGGCCCGCGACGTGAAGCGCTATGACGAACAGATGCCGCTTTTCGCCCGCTATCAGGTGGAAAGCTATCTGGGCGGCATGTTCAACCCGGTGGTGCAGCTGAAATCCGGCGGCTACATCGTGATCGGCGTGACCGAAGCGCTGGTGGCCATCGACGTGAACTCGGGCCGGGCGACCAAGGAAGGCTCGATCGAGGATACCGCGCTCAAGACCAATCTTGAGGCGTCCGAAGAGATCGCCCGCCAGCTGCGCCTGCGCGACCTTGCGGGCCTGATCGTCATCGACTTCATCGACATGGAAGAGCGCCGCAATAACGCCGCCGTCGAGAAGCGCCTGAAGGACAAGCTGAAGACCGACCGCGCGCGCATCCAGGTCGGCCGCATCTCGGGCTTTGGCCTGCTGGAGATGAGCCGCCAGCGCCTGCGCCCCGGCATGCTGGAATCGACCACCCAGCCCTGCCCGCATTGCCACGGCACCGGTCTGATCCGCTCGGATGACTCGATGGCGCTGCAGGTTCTGCGCGCGCTGGAAGAGGAAGGCACGCGCAAACGCTCGAAAGAGGTGCTGCTGAAGGCGCCCATCGGGATCGTGAACTTCCTGATCAACCAGAAGCGCGAACATATCGCCCTGATCGAGGCGCGCTATGGCATGAGCGTGCGGATCGAGGCCGATCCCAGCCTGATCAGCCCCGACTACGTCATCGAAAAGTTCAAGACCGCCACCCGCGTGGTGCCCGAAGCGGCGCCGGTTGTGTCGGGCAACGCCAGCCTGATGGGCGCGCCTGTGGCTGAAGAGGAAGAGGATTTCGTCGAAGAGGATATCGCCGACGAAGCCGAAGCCGAGGATGAAGCGGTTGGGGCTGCCCCCGCGGCCGAAGGCGAAGGTGCGCCGGGCGGTCCGGCCCGCAAGCGCCGCCGTCGCCGGCGCCGGCGGAAGCCGGCCAGCGGTGCGGCCAACGGCCTGCCGGGC
>JACZKR010000220.1 GCA_014859945.1 Paracoccaceae bacterium
GCCGTAACCGGCGGCCACCTCCTGCGCCCGGGCGTCACCGCCAAGCGCCGCGACCGAAAGGGCGAAAAGCGTGCCCGAGGTGTCGGCCAGATAGCCGTCGAAGGCGGCGTCATCGGCGAAAGCCTCGGTCCAGCAATCCCAGCGGCGGGCATCGGCCATGGCCTGCAGCCGGGCGACGGGCAGCGCGCGGTCGCGGATCAGCGCATGCAGCGGCCCCGCCACCTCATGCGCGCGGGGGGCGGGTTCGGCCACGACATCGGCCCACCATTGCAGGCGCATTTCGGCGATCATCGGCTCCTTGCCGGCCCAGGGCGCGCGGGCGAGTTCCAGATTATAGGCGTATAGCACCGCCAGGGTCGGGCGCGCGGCGGGCGTGGCGGCCATCAGCGCGGCGAAGCGGTCGGGGTCGCCACGTTCCACCAGCGCGGCGCAGTCCTGCCAGCCGGGCGCGGCCCATGTCATGCCGGCTGGCCCATGTCGCGGATCAGCTTCCAGGTGATGGCGTCGAGAAGCGCCTCGAAACTGGCATCCACGATGTTGGGGCTGACGCCCACGGTGGACCAGCGGCGGCCCTGCCCGTCTTCGCTGTCGATAATCACCCGCGTCACGGCCTCCGTCCCGCCATTGGTGATGCGCACCTTGAAATCCACCAGCTTCATATCGTCGATGCAGGCCTGATAGGGGCCAAGGTCCTTGGCCAGCGCCTTGGCCAGCGCATTGACCGGGCCGCGGTCGCCCCCCGTCTCATCCATGCTGTCCGAGACCGACATCATCTTGCGGTCGCCGATCTTCACCACCACGACGGCTTCGGACAGGCTGATCATCCGGTCATACTTGTTCTTGCGGCGTTCGACGGTGACGCGGTAGCGCTTGACCTCGAAGAAACTTGGGCAAAGGCCCAGTTCGCGCCGCGCCAGCAGTTCAAAGGACGCCTGCGCGCCGTCATAGGCATAGCCCTGATCCTCACGCTCCTTGATCAGGTCAAGGATGCGGCCGAGGCGGGAATCCTTCGGGTCCACCTCGATCCCGGCACTGGCAAGCCGCGCGCGCAGGTTCGACTGGCCGGCCTGATTGCTCATCGGGATGACGCGGGCGTTGCCGACCGCTTCGGGCGGGATATGTTCGTAGGTGGTGGGGTCTTTCAGGATCGCGCTGGCATGCAGCCCCGCCTTGTGGGCAAAGGCGCTGGCGCCGACATAGGGCGCCGAACGCAGGGGCACGCGGTTCAGGATATCGTCCAGAATCCGGCTGGTTTTCAGCAGGCCCGCCAGCGCCTGACGGCTGACCCCGGTTTCGAACCGGCTGGCATAGGGTTCCTTCAGAAGCAGCGTCGGGATCAGCGTCACCAGATTGGCATTGCCGCAGCGTTCGCCCAACCCGTTCAGCGTGCCCTGCACCTGACGGCAGCCGGCCTCGACCGCGGCCAGCGAATTGGCCACCGCATTGCCGGTGTCATCGTGACAATGGATGCCCAGACGGTCGCCCGGGATGCCAGCCGCGATCACCTCCCCCACCACGCGGCCGACCTCTGAGGGCAAGGTGCCGCCGTTGGTATCGCACAGCACCACCCAGCGGGCGCCCTCTTCCAGCGCGGCGCGCAGGCAGTCGAGCGCATAGCCGGGATTGGCGCGGTAGCCGTCAAAGAAATGCTCGGCATCGAGCATCGCCTCACGCCCCTTGGCGACCAGATGGGCGACCGAGGCGCGGATCGCCTCACGGTTCTCGTCAAGGCTGACGCCAAGCGCGGTGGTGACGTGAAACTCATGCGTCTTGCCGACAAGACAGACGGCCGGAGTGCCCGCGTTCAGCACCGCCGCCAGCACATCGTCATTTTCGGCGCTGCGGCCCACCCGTTTCGTCATGCCGAAGGCGGTCATCGTCGCGCGGGTTTGCGGGGCATCGGCGAAGAAGTCGCTGTCGGTGGGGTTGGCGCCGGGCCAGCCGCCCTCGATGTAATCGACGCCAAGCGCATCCAGCGCCAGTGCGATCTGCCGCTTGTCCTTGGCCGAGAACTGCACGCCCTGCGTCTGCTGCCCGTCGCGCAGGGTGGTGTCGAAGATGTATAGCCGCTCGCTCACCGCTTGCCTCCCGCAAGTTCCTTCGAAGGAACTTGCAATTTTCTTCGAAGAAAATTGCCCGGAGTTTTCGAAAACTCCGGGGTCACGTCACAACCCGCGCAGTTTTTCGGGATCGAAACCCAGACCGGGGAGAAGTACCACCCCCGCCTTGGACATACGCACCTCGACGCCTGCGGCGGTCAGGGCGGATTTCATGGCATCGACGGCAGCGAAGTCTTTGGTCGACATGGCGACTTCGCGCAGTTCGCTTAGTCTCATTGTTGGGCCTGCAAGATCGACTGGCTCGGCCCACGCCCCCATGCCGTCTTGTAGAAGGCCTAGGATGTTCGCCGCCGCCTTGAAACTAGCTTTCCCAACGCCGGAGTGCTCCACGTGTTGGTAAACTGCATGCAACGCAGAAATTGCGCCCGCTGTGTTTAGATCGTCAGAAAGTACCGCAACCACAATGTGGTCCGGCTCAGCGCCTTCGGCATCAACATCAGCCACCAGCGCACGCCACTTTCTCAGCGTCGCTTCCGCCTCCTTTGCCTTCTCCGCCGTCCAGTCCATCGGCTTGCGGTAATGGGTGGACAGGTAGACAAACCGGATCACCTCGCCCGGCACGCCCTGATCCAGCAAGTCCCGCACGGTGAAGAAGTTGCCCAGGGACTTGGACATCTTCTTGCCCTCGACCTGCAGCATCTCGTTGTGCATCCAGACCTGCGCAAAGCCCGCTTCGGGGTGGGCGCAGCAGCTTTGGGCGATTTCGTTCTCGTGGTGGGGGAACTGCAGGTCAAGCCCCCCGCCGTGGATGTCGAACGACGCCCCCAAGAGCTCATAACTCATGGCCGAGCATTCGATGTGCCAGCCGGGCCGCCCCCGGCCCCAGGGCGACTCCCAGCCGGGCAGATCGGCATCCGAGGGCTTCCACAGCACGAAGTCCATCGGGTCTTCCTTGAAGGGCGCCACTTCCACCCGCGCGCCTGCGATCATGTCATCGACCGACCGGCCCGACAGCGCGCCATAGTCCTTGTAGGACCGCACCCGGAACAGCACATGGCCCGCCTTCTCATAGGCATGGCCCCCGGCAATCAGCCCTTCGATCATCGAGATCATCGCGCCGATGAACTCGGTCGCGCGGGGTTCCTGCGTCGGCCGCAGCGCGCCAAGCGCGTCCATGTCGGCGTGATACCAGCCGATGGTTTCCTCGGTCCGCTCGCGGATCAGCGCCTCAAGGCTGCGCGGGTCGCCGGCGGCCTTCCGCGCCTGCGCCGTGGCGTTGATCTTGTCATCGACGTCGGTGAAGTTGCGGACATAGGTGACGTGGTCCGGCCCATAGACATGGCGCAACAGCCGGAACAGCGTGTCGAACACCACCACCGGCCGGCCATTGCCCAGATGCGCGCGGTCGTAAACCGTGGGGCCGCAGACATACATCCGCACATTGCCGGGGTTCAGGGGGACGAAATCCTCCTTCCTCCGGGTCTTCGAATTGTGCAGCCGGATCGTCACCATGTTCCGTCCCATTCCCAAGGCAAGCCTTCCCCGCCGCGGGTCTAGCAAAGTCGGTCTTCCGGTGGAATGACGATTGCGCCCGCGTGACCAGTGGTCAGCAGGTAATGCAGATGCCGATGATGCAGCGTTTCGTCATGCGGTCTGGCTAGCACGGGGCCCCGGCCGCTGGCAAGGGCCCCGGGCGCCGGGTCAGGCGTAGCTGACCACCTCATATTCCACGCCGTCGCCGTCGCGGAAGTAGAAGCGGCGGCCGGGTTCGTAATCGGCATGGTTCATCGGGGCAAAGCCCTCGGCCGCCACCCGCGCCTCGGTGGCGTCAAGATCATCGACCACCACCGCGATATGGTTCAGCCCGGCGCGCATGCCATAGCTGTCGGCCGGCGCAGCCTGCGCCCCCGCTCCGCGGTAAAGCGCCAGATACTGGCCGCCGGCCTGCCCCGGTGTGCCCACATGCACCGACCGCCCGCCATGGATCGCCCCGCCCTGCCAGCGCACCTGCCAGCCGAACAGCCGGCCCAGCATGGCCGCCGTCGCCTCGGGCTCGGCAACGGTCAGGTTCACATGTTCCAGAAATGCCGTCATCGTTTCACTCCTTGATCTGACGTGACGGTGGGGTGATAAAATCTCAAGCGCACTTGAGATCAAGCGGAATTTCAGGGCGGGGGCAGGAATCGTCATGGCACTCCTCAGCATCGGCGAACTGGCGGCGCGCACCGGGCTCAGCGTGCCGGCCATCCGGCATTATGAGGCGATGGGCCTGATCACCCCCCTGCGCAACGCCGGCGGCCACCGCCGCTATGCCCGCGCCGACATCCGGCGGCTGTCCTTCGTGCGCATTGCCCAGGGCCTGGGCTTTCCGCTGGCCCGGCTGGCCGAGGTGCTGGCCGGCCTGCCGCAGGGCCGCCCCCCGGGCCGCGAGGACTGGGCGCGGATCAGCACCGGCCTCCGCGCCGAGATCGACGAGCGGATCGCGCGGCTTGAGGCGCTGCGCGACAAGCTGGACGGCTGCATCGGCTGCGGTTGCCTGTCCCTGGACAAATGCGCGCTGTGGAACCCCGGCGATGTGGCGGCGCGGCACGGGGCGGGGCCGCGCTGGCTGATGGGCGACCGGCATGAGCCGGGGTGAAGGCGAAAAGGGGCGCTGCCCCTCGGGCCGTGCCGGCCCTCACCCCGGGATATTTAGAGAGAGAGGATGAAGGAAGGGCGGCGCTTGATCGGCGGGGCCTTCCCTGCCAGTCTGCCGCGATGAGCCGCGCTTTCGTAAATGCCCATTGCGCCCGTCTGGCCGGCGCCACCCACTCTGACCCTTGGGGCGGCGGGCATGATGCCTGGAAGGTGGGGGGTAAGCTTTTCGCCGTGGTGGGCGCGATGGAGGATCACGGCGTCGCGGTGAAATGCCCCGATGCCGAGACGGCGCGCCTGCTGATCGAGGTCGGGCGCGGGCTGCGGGCGCCCTATTTCCACGCCAGCTGGCTGCGGATTCCCTGGGGTCTGGTGCCGGATGAGGAACTGGCCGAGCGGCTGGACACCTCCTACCGCCTGATCCGCGCCAGCCTGCCGAAGAAGCTGCAGGCCAGCCTTGGCTGAGGTGGCGCGATGAGGCGCGGGCTGCGCGTGGTGGTCTGGCTGGTGCT
Source organism: Paracoccaceae bacterium (assembly GCA_014859945.1). GTDB lineage: Bacteria > Pseudomonadota > Alphaproteobacteria > Rhodobacterales > Rhodobacteraceae > Fuscibacter. Next base: position 5,207 of record JACZKR010000220.1, read on the forward strand.
GCTGGCCCTGCCCTTCACGGCGGCGGCGCAGGACTATCCGCCGCCCGGCAGTGACACGGTGAACGACTGGGCCGATGTGCTGCCGCCCGAGGCCGAGGCGCGGATTGCCGCCTCCTTACGCGCGGCGCGGCAGGAAACCGGGGTGCAGGTGGTGCTGGTGACCATGGCGCGCATCGCTGACCATGGCGGCGCGGGGCAGCGGCTGGAAAGCTATGCCAAGGGGCTGTTCAACGCCTGGGGCGTGGGCGACGGGCAGCGCAACGACGGGATTCTGGTGCTGGTGGCGACCGATGACCGCTCCATGCGGATCGCGCTGGGGGCCAGATATGACCCGGTCTGGGACAATGCCGCGCAGGCCGCGATCGACCGCGGCTTCCTGCCCGGTTTCCGCGCCGGCCGCATGGCCGAAGGAATCGAGACCGGGATGGATGAGGT
>JACZKR010000221.1 GCA_014859945.1 Paracoccaceae bacterium
ATGGGGAGGGGGGCGCCGGCGGCCGGTCATTCGGCCACCTCGACAATCAGGTTGCCATCGGCGTCCGAGGTTACCCGGCAACCGGGTTCGACCACCACGGTCGTATCCATTTGCTCAATGATCGCCGGGCCTTGCAGGCTCAGCGCCAGCGGCAGGTGATCGCGCCAATAGACAGGCACGTCATGCCAGCCGGCGAACCAGACCCGGCGCATTTCCTTCGGTTCGGCCTGCGGGCGGCGGTCTTCGGGCGCGATCAGGCGGCTGAGGTCCAGCTCAGGCCGCTCACCGATGACCGAGCAGTTGAGGTTCACCAGATTGGCGCGGATGGACGGCAGTTCCACCCGGAACCGCGCCCAGTAGGCGGCCTCGAACCGGCGCTGAAGTTCGGTGCGGTCCACCCCGGGGCCGGGAAGGGCGATGCGCAGAAGGTGGGTCTGGCCGATGAACTGCATATCAGCGGAAAACTCGGCCCGCACCCGCCGCAGCGCCACCTTCTCGGCGCCGATCAGGCGGCGGCCCTCGGCCTCTTGTCCCTGCATCACCGCGCGCACCTCGTCCATGTCGGCGGTGTCGAGCGGGCGGTTCAGCGTGCGCACGAAGTCATGACGCAGATCGGCCACCACGCAGCCCAGAGCATTGGTCAGGCCGGGGCGGGCGGGCACCAGCACCTTCGGCACCGCCAGTTCCCGCGCCAGCGCGACCGCATGCAGCGGCCCGGCGCCCCCGAAGGCGAACAGCGCAAAGTCGCGCGGATCGGCGCCCATGCTGATCGACACCATGCGGATGGCACCGGCCATATGGGTGTTGGCGATGCGCAGCACGGCCTCGGCCGCCTCTTCCACCGACAGGCCAAGGGGGCGGGCGATCTGATCCTCCATCGCCCTGCGAGCCGCCTCGGCCGCCTGACCGAAGCGATGGGCGGGCAGACGGCCCAGAAGCAGGTTGGCATCGGAAATTGTCACCTGCGTGCCGCCCCGGCCATAGCAGATCGGCCCGGGGGTCGATCCCGCCGATTCCGGGCCCACCCGCAGCATGCCGCCCTGATCGACGCGGGCGATGCTGCCGCCGCCGGCGCCGACGGTGCGCACATCGACCATCGGCACATGGATGGGCATGGCATATTCGACCTCGATCTCATTCGAGACCGGGGCCACCCCGGCGCGGATCATCGCCACGTCGGTCGAGGTGCCGCCCATGTCATAGGTCAGAAGGTTCGCCATCCCGGCGCGCCGTCCGGTGGCCACGGCGGCCATGACGCCGCTGGCGGGCCCCGACATCACGGTTTTCACCGCCTCACGCGCCACGGCTCCGGCCGCCACCATGCCGCCGTTGCCGTTCATCACCAGCAGGTCGCGGCCATAGCCCCGGGCCCGCAGGCCATCGGCCAGCCGGGCGACATAGCGTTCCAGCAGCGGCTGGACCGAGGCATTGACGGCGGCGGTCACCCCCCGCTCAAACTCGCGGCTTTCGGACAGAAGCGAATGGCCGGTGGTCACATAGCCGTTGGGCCACAGGCTGCGGGCCACTTCGGCGGCGCGCAGTTCATGGGCGGGGTTGGCATAGGCATGCAGGAAATGGATGACCAGGCTTTCGCAGCCCGCTGCCAGCAACTGCCGCACCGCCGCAGCCACCGCCGCTTCGTCCAGCGCGGTCACCACGCGGCCGCGGGCATCCATCCGCTCGGGCACCTCAAGCCGCAGGTCGCGCGGGATCACCGGCACGAAACCGCCCTTCATGCCATAGGGATGGGGCCGGGTGCGGCGGCCAAGCTCCAGCACGTCGCGGAAACCTTCGGTGGTGATCAGCCCGGTCCGGCACAGCTTGCGTTCCAGCACAGCGTTGGTGGTCGTGGTCGTGCCATGCACGATCAGGTCCATCGCCGCCAGATCGGCCCCGGCCTCGGCAAAGGCGGCCAGCACGCCGCCCGACTGGTCGGGCAGGCTGGTCGGCACCTTGGCCAGCCGCACCGCCCCCGATGCCGGATCAAGGATCACCAGATCGGTGAAGGTGCCCCCCACATCGACGCCCGCGACAAGGCCCACAGGCCCCTGCTCTGCACTGGCCATCATACCCCCACATAATCGGCGAACTGCCGGGAATCGCGGCGCAAATCGCCGGTATCCACCATCTCGGCCACGGTTCCGTGGTCCATGAAGGCCACGCGGTCGGCCATGCCCAGCACCGCCTCGACCCGCTGTTCGACCAGCACGGTCGCCACGCCGGTTGCCTTCAGCCCCACCACGACATCGCGGATCGCGGCGATCATCGAGGGTTGCAGGCCCTCGGTCGGCTCATCCAGCAACAGCACCTTCGGCTCAAGGCACAGGGCGCGGGCGATGGCCAGCATCTGCTGCTCACCCCCCGACAGCGTGGCGGAGACCTGGGTCAGCCGTTCGCGCAGGCGGGGAAACAGGTCAAGCACCGCCTCGCGCGTGGCGCGGCCCTTGGCGCGGGTCATCAGCCCGATTTCCAGATTCTCGGCCACGGTCAGCGGCCCGAACAACCGCCGCCCCTGCGGCACCAGCGCGATGCCCCGCCGCGGCACTTCATGGGCGGGCAGGCCCGAAAGCTCTTGCCCCGCCAGCGTGACGCTGCCCGAGACCGGGATCAGCCCCATGATCGCCCGCAGCATCGTGGTCTTACCCACCCCGTTGCGGCCCATGACGCAGGTCACCTGCCCGGCCCCGGCGGCAAAGGCCAGACCGCGCAGCACGGTGACGGCGCCATATCCGGCGGAAACCCCTTCAAGCCGCAGCATGATCGGTCCCCAGATAGGCGGCCTGCACCTGCGGATTGGCACGCACCTCATCAGGGGTGCCGCTGGCCAGAACCTGCCCGAAGTTCAGCACGGTGATGCGGTGCGCAAGGCTCATCACCACCTCCATGTTATGCTCGATCATCAGCACGGTGGTTTCCGGCACCAGCCCGCGCACAAGGGCGATGAAGCCCTCGATCTCACCGGCCGCCAGGCCCTGCGTGGGTTCATCCAGAATCAGAACGCGCGGCTTCAGCGCCAGCCCCATCGCCAGTTCCAGCAGCCTCTGGTGCCCGTAAGACAGCTCTCCGGCCATGCGGCCGCCCATGCCGGCCATGCCGACCCGGTCCAGCGCCGCATCCACCGCCGCCGGCAGATCGCGCACCCCGCGCGACTGCGCCGCAAGCGCCACGTTGTCGAAAACCGGCAGGCGCGGATAGACCGAGGTGATCTGGAACGTATAGGCGATGCCGCGCCTGACGCGCTGATGCGCCGGCAGGCGGGTGATATCTTCGCCCGACAGCATGACCTTCCCGGCATCCGGCGCGATCCGCCCCGACAGCAGGCTGACAAAGGTGGTCTTGCCGGCGCCATTCGGGCCGATCAGGGCATGAATCTCTCCCGCCTGCAGCGCGAAATCCACCCCGTCCACGGCGCGCAATCCGCCGAAAGCCCGCGACAGGCCCTGCGCCTGAAGGATCACGGCAGCCATGGCATCCACCTTTCCCTGATCCAGCCCAACAGGCCCTTGGGCGCAAACAGCACCAGCCCCACCAGCACGATGCCCACCAGCATCAGCCAGGCGGTCGTCAGGCCCGAGGCGATGTCGATCAGCCAGAACATCGCCGCCGCCCCGACCAAGGGGCCCAGCACCGTGCC
>JACZKR010000222.1 GCA_014859945.1 Paracoccaceae bacterium
CCTTCTGGCCATGGCGGCGCTGGTCAGTGCCGCGGCCGCCTTCCGCGCCTTCCGGGCGGGCCCCGGGCCGATGCGGCTGGGCTTTTCCCTGGCAGCGGTGCTGGTGGCGCCCCTGGCCGCCGCGGCGCTGGAACTGTTCTGGATGCCGGCGCTGGTGCTGGGCGCCTACCCCTGGGCGCTGCATGTGATCGCGCTGGCCGCCGCCATGACGCTGCTGGCGCTGCGCTTTGCCCGCGTGGATGGCGAAGACCGCCGTCGCGCCGCCCATGCCACGCTGTCGGCGCTGTCGCTGATCGCGCTGGCCCTGTTCCTTGTTACCACCAAGACCGCGCTGACACTGGCGCTGGCGGTGCTGGCATTGGTCGCGGCGTCGCTGGACCGCCGCTTCCGCCTGCCCGAGATGGGGCTTTTCGTGCAGATCGCCGTGGCGGTGCTGACCTATCGTCTGTTGGCCGACCCGGGTCTGGACTGGGCCTGGGATGCGCCGGTGGTGCAGGTGGTGCTGGCCTTCGGCGGCACGCTGGCGGCGCTGGTCGCCGCATGGATCACGCTGCGGCCGATGGAGCGGCTGATCACGCTGGGAGTTCTGGAATCCGCCGTGGCGGGTCTGGGCGTGGTCTTTGCCAATGTGCTGATCACCCGCTGGCTGATGTGGCTTGAGGGCGATGCGGTGCTGGCGGGCCACTGGGCGCTGGGGGTGCAGCTTCTGCCGTGGCTGGTGCTGGCGGCGGTACAGCTTTACCGCGCCGGTCTGGGCGGCCCGCTGCGGCTGTGGCGGCTGAACTTCGCGGCTTTGGCGGGCGTGGTGGCGCTGGGGCTGATCGGGGCGCTTCTGACCGTGGCGAACCCGCTGTTCCAGACCTGGCCCGACATCGCCCTTGCCGTGCGCGGCCCGCAGCCCTTCGACACGCTCTTGGTGGCCTACGGCATTCCGGGGCTGATCCTTGTGCTGGCCGGGCTGCGGCTGCGCCCGCTGGCCGAATGGCCGCCCTTGCGGCTGGGCGTTCTGGCGCTGGGGGCTGCGCTCTTGGGCTGGTGGGTGGCGATGGAGATCCGCCGCTTCTGGCAGGGCGACTGGCTGGGTGTGCCGGGCGTGGTTCAGGAGGAACTCTACAGCTATACTGTCGCCATGCTGCTGCTGGGGGCGGGGCTGCTGTATCAGGCCATTGCGCGGCGGTCGCTGGCACTGCAGCGGGTGGCAATGGCGGTCATCGGGCTGACGGCGGCCAAGGTCTTCCTGATCGACGCCTCGGGCCTGACCGGGCTGACCCGGGTGCTGAGCTTCCTGGGCCTTGGCCTGTCGCTGGCGGCGCTGGCCTGGCTGAACCGCTGGGCCGGGCAGGCGGCACGGCGCGCGGGGGACTAACGGCGCTCAGCGCCGCATCAGCCGGTCGGTCTGCGCCGCGACCCGCGCCAGATGCCGGCGGCGGCTTTCGGGGGTTGCGGCGTCCATCCGGTAATGCGCGGCAAAGACGCGGCGATGGAACGGCGCGCAAAGCCAGCCGATGCCGCGCTGCAACTGCCGCCGCCCGGGCTGGCCGGAAAGCCAGCTTAGCCAGCGGCTTGCCCCGCAGGTGGTGAAGGTGCCCAGCCGGCGGATATGGCGCAGGCCGGGGCGGATGGCGCCATCCCCTTCGGGCAGATGAAAGGCGATGCCGGGCAGAAGCACCCGGTCCAGCCAGCCTTTCAGCATGGCGGGCAGCCCATACCACCAGGTCGGATAGACAAAGATCAGCGTGTCGCACCACAGAAGATCGGCGCAATGGCGGTCCACCGCCGCGCGGTTGGCCGGCGTGTTGGCATAGCCCTGCCACTCGGCCGCCGACAGCACCGGGTCGAAGCCTTCGGCGTAAAGATCGGTCAGCCGCACCTCGGCCCCGGCGGCGGCAAGGCGGTCCAGCACCCGGTCGCGCACCGCGGCGGCAAAGCTGTCGCCCGAAGGGTGGCAATAAACCACCAGCGCCCGCAGACCCGCCATCAGACCCCTGCGTTCCCGGCGGCGCGCGCAATGAAGGGCGCCAGATCGCCATAGCCGGTAAAGCGCCGCTCATAGGTCAGGCCCAGCCGCGCCGCGCAATCCTGCGCGCGGGCGTCCAGGCCCGGGTCATCGGTCTGGGCCTGATAGACCAGCTTGGTGTAATTGCCGAACATCATCGGGATCAGCTCGGGGTGGCGGTCGAACCCCATCGGCTTCCAGACGAAGGCATCGAACTGCCGCACCAGAAAGTCGGTCAGGTAGAAGGCGGTGATCTCATCTTCATGGGCGGCGAAGGCGTCATTGCCTTCGAAGAAGGAATAGCAATGCGGCCCCGGAATCAGATCAACCCCCAGCCGGTCGCAGGCGGCCTGCAACTGCCCGCCCGTGCCGCAATCGGCGTAAAGCACATAGATCGCGGCATAGTCGGCCTTGCGCGCCTCGACCGTGCGGACAACCTCTTCGGTGATGCGGTCGGGCCAGAGATGCAGCTTGGCCGGCAGGCATTGCAGGTCCAGATGCTGCCAGCCGCCGGCGCGCGTCACCGCCAGCACCTCATGCGCCAGGGCCCCGCAGGCCAGAAGCAGCACGCGACCCGCCCGCGCGGGCGCAAGCCCCGCCT
>JACZKR010000223.1 GCA_014859945.1 Paracoccaceae bacterium
CCCCTGGCGGGCGCCGGCCTTTGGCATTGCGTGCCGCGCCGCCTCTGGCTGAACCGGCACCAGCGGGCTGGGCGAGGCGGTGCCTCCCCCTGATCCGCCCGGACAATGTCGTGCCAACCCGTAGGGTGCGTGTTCACACGCACCTTGCCCGGCCTACTCCGGCAGGGTCTCGGCCAGATAGCGCATCATGTTGCCGCCCATGACTTTGGCGATCACCGGCTCGGACAGGCCCGCGCGCAGAAGCGCATCGGTCAGCGCGGCAAGCTGGCTGGAATCGAGCGGCGTCGTCACCGCGCCGTCGAAATCCGACCCCAGCGAGACGTGGTCTTCGCCCAGCAGCGCCACCGCCGCCGCGATGCTGCCGGCGATGGCATCGACGGTCTTGCCGCAGGTCACTTCCTCCCAATAGCCGATGCCGATCACGCCGCCCTTCGCCGCCACGCCCTGCAGGATGTCATCGGTGAAGTTGCGCTGGGTGGCGCAATGCGAATGCACGCCGGTATGGCTGACCACGGGCCGGGTGCCGGGCATCGCCAGCACCTCACGTGCCATGGCGGGTGAGGCATGGGCCAGGTCGATGATCATGTCGTGGTCCAGCATATAACCCACGACCTGCCGTCCGAAATCGCTCAGCCCCGCGCCTTCGGTGCCGCTTTCGCCATGCAGGCTGCCGCCCAGTTCGTTGTCGAAGAAATGGGTCAGCCCGATCAGGCGGAAACCGGCATCATGCATCCGTTCCAGGTTCGCCAGATCGCCCGCAAAGGCATGGCCGCCCTCGGCCCCCAGAATGCCGCCCACCACGGTCGCGCCCGCCGCCCGGTCGGCCAGAAGCTGCGCCAGATCGGCGCGGGTCAGGATCAGGCGCAGCTCATCCGGCGCGGCCTCGGCGGTGGCGCGCAACTGCGCCGCCTGATGCAGCGCGCGTTCGGTCAGGTCGGTCCAGGTGCGCGGCGGGCGGGCCTGCGCCAGGAACAGCAGGGTGATGTCATCCGACGCTTCGGCAGAGTTGTGTTCGTAGTTCAGGCCCGAGGGGCTTTTGGTGACGGTGGTAAAGACCTGCACCGCCACATTGCCTTCGCGCAGGCGCGGCAGGTCCACATGGCCGCGGTCGGACCGCCGGCGCAGGTCGCGATCCCACAGCAGGGCGTCGGAATGCCAGTCGCCGATCACCAGCCCGGCATGCAGCGCCTTTGCCGCCTCCGACACCGGCGGCAGGCCGGGCAGGGTGGCGTTCTGCCCCTTCTCGACGATGCCCGGCGCAAGGCCGAAGAACC
>JACZKR010000005.1 GCA_014859945.1 Paracoccaceae bacterium
CCCTACGGGGCAGGCGGTTCTGTGGGGCGTAGGGTGCGTGTTCACACGCACCGCCCGGGCATCAATGGCGAAGGCCATCGCCTTCGCCACTTCCCGACATCGACAAACTTCTCCGGACGGGCCTCACAGGCCCTGCCAGCGCCAGCCCCGCCCATGGCGGGCGCTTCTCGCCCGCCGGGGCTGGCGCTGGCCTTTGGCATTGCGTGCCGCGCCGATGCAGGTTGAACCCGCACCAGCGGGCGGGGGCGAGGCAGAGCCTCGCCTTTTCCCGCCCGGTTTTTGGGTGACGGCCCTTACAGCCCGAAGGGCATCGTCGGGATGCGGGACGAGGCGGAGAGCGACTTCATGCAGACATCGCTGGCGCCGTCGCTGCTTTCGCAGGCGTCCTGGGCGTTGACCAGAAGCCGCGAGATATCGGCGCATTTCATGTCGGGCAGGTCGAACTGCACGACGCGGGTCTTGGACTGCGGCAACTCACCGAATTCCAGCACCAGAAGCTGGGAGACGACGCCTTCGGCGTTGAAGGCCGCGACCTCATACGAGGTTTTGGTCAGCGTCAGCCCGGTGTTGTTGGTGGCGACGAATGTCAGCCGGCAGGCGTTGTCAAGCTCGGCCGAGGTGTTCAGCTCGATCTCGAAGTTGCCGCTTTGCGCAAGGGCCGGTGCGGCGCCCAGAAGGGCAGCCGTCAGGGCGGGCAACAGGGCGCGGGCAACGGACAGGCGGAAAGGCACGGATCAATCCCCATCGCGGAAAGGGCTGCAAACGATGTCTGCAGGTTGCGCGCGACGGCCGGGCCTGTCAACGGGGCTTGATGCCGTCAGTTATAGACGCCGATCAGCCAGGGCAGTGCGGTCATGCGGCGCTGCTTGGCGGCCGGACGGTCCTGCTCGAACGCGGTCAGGCGGACGGCGGGGCGACTGGCCGGGCGTTCCGCCTGGCATTCCGGGCGGGCGGCAGCGACTTCGGCGCGCAGGTCGCCGCAGCCGACGGCCACGACCACCTCATCCCGGTCGGAATTTTCGGTGTTGCCCCGAATGGTCTGTGCGCCGGCCGAAAAAGCGGCGGTGGCGGCGATGAGCGCGCCGATTGCGAATGCCCGTTTCATGCCCGTCCTCCATCCGCCTTGTGGCGGCTTGATTGCATTTGGATAACCTTACAGGAAAATACGGCGAAAGACAGGCTCGGCAATGACATTGGCGTGCTTTTGCCAAGGCCGTTGCAAGGCGCGGCGGCCGGCCTATGATCCGGCCATGCCCGCCCGCCGCTTTCTGTTCACCGTTCTGCCCGCTGCGCTGACCCTCTGGCTGGCGCTGTTGCTGCCCGGCGCGGCACTGGCGCAGTTTGCCGTCTGCAACCAGTCCTATGACGTGGTGAACGTGGCGGTGGGGCAGGACGTGGGCGGCCAGATGCAGACCGACGGCTGGTGGACGGTGGGGCCGAACCAATGCGCCAACGTGGTCAAGGATGAACTGGGCAGCCGCTACATCTACATCTACGCGCAGGATGTCTTTGGCCAGCCGATCCTGAACGGAACGACGCGGATGTGCGTCTCGCCGCGCAAGTTCACCATCCGCGGCATCGGCGACTGCTGGCGCTGGGGCCATGTCGAGGCGGGCTTCATCGAGGTGGACACCCAGAAGACCCAGCGCTGGACGCTGTTCCTGGCCGCGCCGCCGGGCGGTTAGATGCAGGTCAGGAATCTCGCCGCTGGTCAGAAGGCCCCCTTCGGGTTAAGATTCGGCCATTGGTTGTGGAAAGGTATTTGACGATGGCCAAGGCTGCCGGATCGGGCATGGTGGGAAGGGGGCTGCGCCGCGTCGCTGCCGCCCTTGCGCTGTGCCTTGCCGCCATGCCGGCGCTTGCAGAGCGGCTTGCTCTGGTGGTGGGCAACGGCGACTATTCGGCCGCGCCCGATCTGGCCAACCCGGTCAGCGATGCCACCGCGGTCGCCAAGGCGCTGGAGGGGCTGGATTTCAAGGTCACGCTGCTGACGGATGCCGCGGGCACTTCGCTGTGGGACGAGATGGACCGCTTCGTGAAGGATGCCGAGCGCGCCGAAAGCGTGGTCTTCTACTACGCAGGTCACGCCTTTCAGATGAGCGGCGTGAACTATCTTGTGCCGGTCGATGCCGCGCTGGAAAGCCGCGAGGCGCTGGGCAAGGAAACCTGGAACCTTGATTCGATCATCGCGCGCCTGCAAAGCCGCAGCCGCCAGACGCTGATCTTCCTGGATGCCTGCCGCAATGACCCGCTGCCGGCCTCGGTCCGCGGATCGGGCGCTTCGGCCGATGGTCTGGCGCGGGTGCAGGCGGGGGTGGGCACCTTTGTGGCCTTCGCCACGGCGCCGGGCGGGGTGACGGCCGACGGGGTTGAGGGTGCCGAACACAGCCCCTTCACCACGGCGCTGCTGAAACACATCAACGCCTCGGGCAAGTCGGTTTCCGACATGATGATCGAGGTCAGGAACGACGTGGAAACCGCGACGCTGCGCAAGCAGGTGCCGTGGGACCAGTCGAGCCTGCGCGAGCAGTTCTACTTCGTGCCGCCGGCATCTTCCGGCAAGCAGGAGCTGAGCGAGGCGGATTATGAGCTGCTGGCCCAGCTGGACCCGGCCGACCGCAAGCAGTTCCTGGACCTGCTGGCGCAGTCGGGCTTTGACGAAGCCTCGCTGAAGCTGGCCGAGGAAGAGATTGCGCTGGCCGAAGCCAACCTGCAGCAGGTGGCCGAGGAAACCACGATCATTGACGAGCCGATGATCGAGGATGCGGCGGACGCCGGCGACGATGCCGTGGTGACGCTGCCGCCGGAAGGCGACGAAAGCGCGGCGGCCGATGTCTCGCTGGATGACCTCGACGTGGTGGCGGGCGGTGTCGATATCGGCGACGTGCCGGTTGAGGATGAGGTGCTGGCGGCCATCGACCCGGCGCTGAAACCCGAAGACCCGGCGGTCGAGGATGAAGACGCGCCGATCCGTCTGGCCGCGCTGGACTGGGATACCCGTGAGGTGGAACTGGACGGCATCGCAGACGGCCGCACCCGTGTTCCCGGCAAGATCGTCACGCCCGACACCGATGAGGGGCGTGAGATTCTGGCCGCCATCGACCCCCGGCTGATCGACGAAAGCGCACCGGTGGAACTGAAAGAGGGCGACCTGGCGAAGGCGGTTCAGGGTGAGCTGAAGCGCGTGGGCTGCTACCAGCTGGCAGTGGACGGGTCCTGGGGCAAAGGATCGCGCACGGCGCTGACCTCTTACTATCTGGCGAAGAAGGTGGTTCCCGACAGCCTTGACCCGACGCCGGCGCTTTATGACCGGCTGCTGGCCGAAACCAAGGTGGTCTGCGAAGTCCGCGTGGCCTCGTCCGCCGTGAAGACCGGCAAGCGCGCCAAGGTGGAAACCGAAGTGGTCGAGAAGACCTCGGTTTCCTCGGGCAAGAAGACCGGCAAGAAGCAGGAAACCGCGAAGACCCGCATCACCAAGGGCACGATCGGGATGACCGGTTCGTTCTGAGACGGGTGCTGCGGCCATGGAGATTGATCCCCGCTTCAAGGCCGCCCGCGCGGAATCGCGGAGACGCCGCAGAAACTCATGGCTGGTGCCGCTGATCCTCTGGGT
>JACZKR010000224.1 GCA_014859945.1 Paracoccaceae bacterium
GGACCAGAGCATGACGAGAATGGCAGCGCTTGCCAGGAGGGATGGGGCTGCCAATGCGTAGGGGTGGTTGGGCAAATACTGTGTGGCGATATGGACGATCGCGACGAAGACGAATCTTCCGATCCAGTGGTAGTTGGCGGGGTTGGGGATGGGTTCGCCTTCATAAAGCTCAGGGTCAAGGAAGCGCGACAGAAGCTCATCCTCGACCCCCGTCACATGACCCAGCGCCTGCGCGGTGCGCAGGGTCAGGGCGGCGGCGTTCCAGTCGCCCGACCGGGCAAGGCAGAACACCCGCACCGGCAGGGTGGGGGCCAGTTCGGGCGCGCGGGCAAGGTCTTCGCAGGCCGAATCCTCGGTTCCCGTCAGCAGGGCGACGTCGAAGGCGCGGCGGAAGACAGCGGCGTTTTCCACCGTGCCGGCCGCCCGCAGCAGTGCCGCCGCCTGATCCAGCGCCCCCATCTCCAGCAGCTTGTCCACCCGGGCCAGAAGCAGCGTCGCATCGCCGCCGGCATCGGCGGGGGGCGCGGCTTCGGCGATCAGAAGCGTGATCAGCAGCGATTGCAGCGCCGGCATCCCCTCGGCACTGGCGCCGCGGATGGCGGTTGTCACCTCATCCAGCTTGCCAAGTCCCCACAGGTCCTGCGGAAATCCCGTGACCTTGGGCGACAGAAGCCCCACCGCATCGGGCGACGGCCCGCCGATCACCGACACCGCGATGTCTTCGGGCAACACGCTTTCGGTCGTCACCGCAGGCTCATCCGGCGGGGGCGGCAGGGTGGTGCTGCCGTTGCCCGAGGTGGCGCCGGGCGCCGTCACCGATTCAGACAGCCAGTCGATGGCCGACAAGGGCCCCTCGGCCCGCGCCATGCCCGGCAGGCCCGCCAGAGCGGCCAGAACCAGCGCCCGCAAGGCGTGTTCAGTCGGCATTCAGCGTCACCGGCTGGCGGACTTCCTCTTGTGCCGGCGTCATGTCGGCCAGATAGGCATAGCCCGTCAGCACCGCGAACCCCAGCACCGCCAGAACCAGAACCAGCTTGATCAGTCGCCCCATTCGCCTTGCCTCTTTCTGTCCGCGGTTGATCCGGCGGCACGTTTCGCTTCGAATATATATGGCAATCGCGCGAAGTTCACGCCATTGAGGGAGGAAATATGCGTTCTCGGCAGCAGCCCGCCACGGGACCTGCCGAAAGGGGGGGCAGCGTCAGGTGCGGCTGAAGAAGACCGTGGCAATGGTGGGAATGATGGGGGCGGGAAAGACCGCCGTCGGCACGGCCGTTGCGCGGCTTCTGGGGGTGCCGTTCCTCGATTCGGACGAAGAGATCGTCCGCGCCGCCGACCGCAGCATTGCCGAGATTTTCGAGCGTGACGGCGAGCCGTTCTTCCGTGCCCGCGAAACCGAGGTTCTGGCGCGGCTTCTGAAGGGCCAGCCGGCGATCCTTTCGACCGGCGGCGGCGCCTTCCTGTCGGATGTGAACCGCGCGCTGATTGCCGAACACGGCGTCTCGGTCTGGCTGCGGGTTGATCTGGACCTGTTGTGGAACCGCGTCCGCCACAAGACCACCCGGCCGCTTCTGCGCACCGCCAACCCGCGCGAGACGCTGCGCGCGCTTTACGAGGCGCGGCTGCCCTTCTACCAGATGGCGGAAATCGCCGTCGATTCCGCCGCCGACTATTCGGTGGAAGAGATGGCCCGGCGGGTTGTTGCGGCGCTGGCCGCGCGGCCCGATGTGCTGGAAGGGGAATAGCATGGCTGTCGATGTGGTGCCCGTCGCGCTGGGGGCGCGGTCCTATGAGGTGCGGATCGGCCCGGGCCTGATTGGCCGCGCGGGGGCCGAGATTCTGCCGCTGCTGCGCCGCCGGCGGGTGGCGATTGTCACCGACGAAAGCGTGGCGGGGCTGCATCTTTCCGCCCTTGTCGCGGCGCTGGCGGCCGAGGGCATCGCCGCCACCAGCCTGTCGGTTCCGGCGGGCGAGGCGACGAAGGGCTGGCCGCAGCTTTCCCGCGTGGTCGAATGGCTGCTGGAAGAAAAGATCGAGCGGCGCGACATCGTCATCGCCTTCGGCGGCGGCGTGGTGGGCGATCTTGTCGGCTTTGCCGCCGCGATCCTGCGGCGCGGCGTGCGCTTCGTGCAGATTCCGACGACGCTTCTGGCGCAGGTTGACAGTTCGGTCGGTGGCAAGACCGGCATCAACACCGCGCAGGGCAAGAACCTTGTCGGCGCCTTCCACCAGCCCGCGCTGGTTCTGGCCGATACGATGGTGCTGGAAAGCCTGCCCGCCCGCGACTTTCTGGCGGGCTATGGCGAGGTGGTGAAATACGGCCTTCTGGGCGATGCCGCCTTCTTCGACTGGCTAGAGGCGAATGCCCCCGATCTGGCCCGCGACGCGGCAAAGCGCCAGCATGCCGTGCGCCGCAGCGTCGAGATGAAGGCGGGCATCGTCGAACGCGATGAGACGGAAGAAGGCGAACGCGCGCTTCTGAACCTTGGTCACACCTTCTGCCATGCGCTGGAAAAGGCCACCGGCTATTCCGACCGGCTGCTGCATGGCGAAGGCGTGGCGATCGGCTGCGCGCTGGCCTTTGAACTCAGCCAGCGGCTGGGCCTTTGCGCGCAAGAGGCGCCCAGCCGCGTCCGCGCCCATCTGCGCGCCATGGGCATGAAGGTGGACCTGTCCGACATCCCGGGCGACCTGCCCGGCGCCGAGGGGCTGCTGGACCTGATGGGGCAGGACAAGAAGGTGGTCGACGGCCAGCTGCGCTTTGTGCTGGCGCGCGGGATCGGGCAGGCTTTCGTCGCAACCGACGTGCCCCGCGGGGCGGTGCTGACGCTGTTGCAGGACGCGCTGGCGGCGCCCCGGGGGTAGGGGCGGCGGGCTGATCCCGCCCAGTGGCCGAGGCCATCGACGAGGCCATGCGGTGCCCGTTCCCCTTGCCCCGCCGGTGGCCCCAAAGGCCGCCGACCAGCGCCGGCCTCTCGTGATTTGTGCCGCACCGTCCCCGCCGCCATGGCGAAGGCCATCGCCTTCGCCACCGCGCAACATCGGCAAGCTTCACCGGACGGGCCTCAAAGGCCCGGCCAGCGCCCGCCCCGCCATCGGCGGGCGCTTCTCGCCCGCCGGGGCTGGCGCCGGCCTCTGCCATTGCGTGCCGCGCCGTCTCCGGTTGAACCCGCACCAGCGGGCGGGGGCGAGGCAGTGCCTCGCCTGTTCCCGCCCGGAACAGGTTGTGCCGCTTGTTGGCTCCGTAGGGTGCGTGTTCGCACGCACCAACGCAGGTGCCATGGCGAAGGCCATCGCCTTCGCCACTGTGCCACACTTCCCCCCGCAAGGT
>JACZKR010000225.1 GCA_014859945.1 Paracoccaceae bacterium
CGCCCCGCCGGTCAGCGTGTCATCGCCATCCCCGCCGGTCAGCTGGTTGGCGTTGCCATCGCCGGTCAGCGCATCGTCATAGCTGGTGCCGATGACATGCTCGATACCGGTCAGCGTGTCGCCCTGCGCGTCGCCGCCGCTGACGGCGCCGCCCAGAACCACGCTGACCGCCTGACCCGAGGCGGAATAGTCGATGGTGTCGTTGCCCGACCCGCCGTCGATCTGGTCGGCCCCCGCGCCGCCGGTGATATAGTCGTTGCCCGACCCGCCCGAGATCGTGTTGTCGCCGGCATCGCCTGTCAGCGTGTCGTTGCCCGAGCCGCCATAGACGCCCTCGAACCCCGACACCGTGTCACCCGCCGCATCGCCCCCCGACACCGCATTGGTGCCGAGGTTGACGTTCACGCTGCCCGACGAGGTCGAGTAATCCAGAATGTCGGCCCCGTCCCCGCCGTAAAGCAGGTTCGAACCGCTGCCGCCCGAGATCGTGTCGTCGCCCAGACCGCCATAGATCGTGTCAGAGCCCGACCCGCCCGCAAGGCTGTCATTGCCGGCGCCGCCGTCCAGCAGGTTCGCGCCGGAATCCCCCGTCAGCGTGTCGTTGTAATCCGAGCCAAGGACGTTCTCGACACCGGTCAGATAGTCGCTGGCCGCATCGCCACCCGATCCGCTGCCGGTGGCGAGGTTGACCGAAACCCCCGCACCCGACCCGGTGTAATCGGCGGTGTCGATGCCGTTGCCGCCGTAAAGGCTGTCCGCCCCGGCGCCGCCGATCAGCAGGTCGTTGCTGTCGCCGCCGTAAAGCCGGTCATTGCCGGTGCCGCCGGTCAGCGTGTCCTGCCCCGCGCCGCCGTAAAGGCTGTCGTTGCCGGCCCCGCCCCACAGCTGGTTGGCGCCGCTGTCGCCGGTCAGCGTGTCGTTGAAATTGCCGCCGATGATGTTCTCGACACCGGTGATCGTATCGCCCGCGGCATAGCCGGTGCCGGTGCCGCCCAGCGTGGCCGACAGGCTGGAGGTGGCATCCTCATAGCTGACGGTATCGTCGCCGGCCCCGCCGTTCGGCGAATCCGATCCCGTGCCGCCCTGCAGCAGGTCGTCGCCGTCGCCGCCGAACAGCCGGTCATTGCCGGCGCCGCCGTACAGCGCGTCGTTGCCTTCCAGCCCGTTCAGCGTGTCCGCCGCTGAGCCCGAAGTCAGCGTGTCGTTGCCGCTGGTGCCATTGTAGGTCGCCACGGATATGCCTGTCGTCTGCCGTGCGGGATCTGTGCCCCGTCGCGGCGGTTTCTGCTCTGAGGGCAGGTTAAAGGCAGAATTGTGGCGGAATGAAGGCGGATTTTGCGGCCCGCCGCCCGGCCGGGGGCGGGCGTTGCAAAGCGGTTACGCCCCTTCGGGGCGCCCGCCCAGCGCGGTGATCCGCGCCGTCAGATCGGCCACCTTTGCCGCCACCAGCGCCGCATCGCCCCGGGATTCGACGTTCAGCCGCAGAAGCGGTTCGGTGTTCGACGCCCGCAGGCTCAGCCGCCAACCGCCGAAAGACAGGCCCAGCCCGTCGGCCTCATCGCGGTGAAGCGCAGCGCCGCCCAGAGCGGCGTCGATGGCCGCAACCGCCGCCGCCGTATCGGGGACGCGAAAGTTGATCTCGCCCGAAGACGGAAAGGCCGCGCGCCGTTCCGCCAGCAGCTCCGCCAGCCCCAGCCGGCTGCGCCCCATCAGCTCGGCCACCAGAAGCCACGGGATCATGCCGCTGTCGCAGGACATGAAATCGCGGAAATAGTGGTGCGCCGACATCTCGCCCCCGTAAACCGCGCCGGTTTCCCGCAGGGCGGCCTTCAGGAAGGCGTGGCCGGTGCGGGCCTGCACCGCCCGCCCCCCGGCCTGCGCCACCACGTCCTGGGTGTTCCAGATCACGCGCGGGTCGTGGATGATGGTGGCGCCGGGTTCCTTGGCCACGAAGACCTCGGCCAGAAGGCCAACGACATATTCGCCCGGCACGAAGGCGCCGGTGGCGTCGAACAGGAAGCAGCGGTCGAAATCGCCGTCCCAGGCCACGCCCAGATCGGCCCCGGCGGCAACCACCGCCCGGGCGGTGACGGGCTGGTTTTCCGGCAGCAGCGGGTTCGGGATGCCGTTCGGAAAGCTGCCGTCGGGCTGATGATGCAGCCGGACGAACCGCAGCGGCGCCCCCCGCGCGGCCAGCCCTTCGGCCAGCGCGTCAAAGGTCGGGCCGGCGGTGCCGTTGCCGGCATTGACAAGGATTGTCAGCGGCCTCAGCGCCGCCACATCGACGAAGGACAGCACCTTTTCGACATAGGCCACGCGACTGCCCGACACATCGCGGCGGCTGCCCGGCGCGGCGGGGGCAAATGCGGCGCTTTCGGCCAGCGCGCGGATTTCGGCCATCACCGCAGGTTCCACCGGGGCAGACCCGGCGCGGACCAGCTTCATCCCGTTGTAATCCATGGGATTGTGCGATGCGGTGACCTCGATCCCGCCATCCGCCTCCAGATGGGCGGTGGCGAAATACACCTCTTCCGTGCCGCAAAGACCCAGATCCAGCACCTCGGCCCCCGCCGCCATCAGGCCCCGCGCCACCGCATCGGCCAGCGCGGCAGAGGAAGCCCGGCAGTCACGCCCCAGCACCACGCGCCGCGCGCCCAGCACCTGTGCAAAGGCCTGACCGATCCGGGCGGCGATGCCTTCGTCCAGATCGGTGCCAAGCCGGCCGCGCACGTCATAGGCCTTGAAACAGGTCAGCTGGGGGGTCATGAACGCTCCTGCGGTTGCCGGGCCAGCTTTGGCAGGCCCCGCCCGGCCTGACAAGACGGCTCAGACCGAGACGACGGCGCGCAGCTCTTCCTTGGTGAAGCTGTCCTTCGGGCCGGAATGGGTGACCTGCCCGCGCTTGAAGACATAGAAGCGGTCGGCCAGCCCGTAGGCAAATTCGAAATACTGCTCGACCAGAATGATCGCCATGCCGCCCTGCCCGCGCAGGTGGCTGATGACGCGGCCGATCTGCTGGATGATGTTGGGCTGTATGCCCTCGGTCGGCTCATCCAGCAACAGAACGCGCGGCTTCATGATCATGGCGCGGGCGATGGCCAGCTGCTGCTGCTGCCCGCCCGACAGATCGCCCCCGCGCCGGTGCAGGAAATCCTTCAGGATCGGGAACAGCTCATAAACCTCATCCGGCACCCGGTGTTCGGATTTCGGCAACAATGCAAAGGCGGTTTCCAGATTCTCCTTCACCGTCAGCAAGGGAAAGATCATCCGGCCCTGAGGCACCACCGACAGACCACGGCGCGCCATTTCCTGCGGCGGGGCGCGGCCCACCGCCTGACCGCCGATGCTGATGGCACCGCCCGAGCGGGGATGGGTGCCGGCCAGCGCCTTCAGAAAGCTGGTCTTGCCGACGCCGTTGGTGCCCATGATGCAGGTCACCTCGCCGGCGCGGGCCTGAAAGTCGATGCCGTATAGAATCTGGCTGCCGCCGTAATGCAGGGTAAGTCCTTGGGTTTCCAGCATCATCAGCGCCCCAGATAAACGTCGATCACGGCGGGGTTTCTGGTCACATGGTCAAGGCTGCCCTCGGCCAAAACCGCGCCTTCATGCAGAACCGTGACCCGGCAGTTCAGCCGCCGGATGAACTCCATGTCATGTTCCACCACCACCACGGCGCGGGCCTGCGCCATGTCCACCAGCATGGCAGTCGTCGCCTCACGCTCGGCCAGCGTCATGCCGGCGGCGGGTTCATCGACCAGCAGAACGCGCGGCTCTTGTGCCAGAAGCATGCCGATCTCCAGCCATTGTTTCTGTCCGTGCGACAGTTCGCCCGCCTTGCGGCCCAGTTCCGCCGACAGGCCCACCTGCGCGGCCAGTTCGGCGATGCGGGTTTCGTCGGCGGGTTTCCGGCGCCAGCCCAGAACCGCGAAGGGCCCGCGCGGCGCCTTCAGCGCCAGCGTCAGGTTCTCGGTCACTGTCTGGTCTTCAAACACCGTGGGGCGCTGGAACTTGCGGCCGATGCCGGCGCGGGCAATCTGCGCCTCGGTCATTTTCAGCAGGTTCAGCGACTTTTCCCCGAAGGTCACCGTGCCCTGATCGGGCCGGGTCTTGCCGGTGACGATGTCCATGAAGGTCGATTTGCCGGCGCCGTTCGGCCCGATGATGGCGCGCAGTTCGGCCGCTCCGATCGAGAAGGACAGGTTGTTGATGGCGCGGAAGCCGTCAAAGGTCACCGAGATGCCCGAGACCTCAAGAATGGTGCCGGCGGTCATTCGGTCGCCTCCTTTTCCATCAGCGCGCCGTCATCGGGGCCAAGGGGCGCGCCCTTGCGGTCGGGCGGGCGGCGGTGCAGCGCCAGATCGAACAGCCCGCCGATGCCCTTGGGCGCGAAAAGCGTCACCGCGACAAAGGCCAGCCCCAGCAGAACCTGCCACCAGTCCACCCAGTCGATGCGCAGGAAGCCCAGGTCGATGGCCGGCACCCGCCCGCCGGTGAAGACCGAGGACAGAAGCGACACGAAGGCCGCCCCGATCACCGCGCCGTAAAGCCGCCCCCTGCCCCCGATGGCCACCCAGACCGCCAGATAGATCGAGGCGATGGGCGCAAGCTCGGCCGGGTTGATGATGCCGGCCTGCGGGTAGTACAGCACCCCGGCAATCGCCGCGATCACCGCCGTCAGGGTGAAGACAAAAAGCTTGTAGCTTTCCACCGAATAGCCCAGGAAGCGCACCCGCGCCTCATCATCGCGGATCGCGCGCACGACCGATCCGAACTTGCCGCCGACCACCCAGGTCAGCAACAGATAAGCCGCCCCCAGCGCCAGCGCCGAGGCCCAGAGGAACCAGACCGACAGCCGGTCCTGCCCCGCCTCGGCCAGACCGGGGATGTTCTGCAGCCCCGAAAGCCCGTTGTTGCCGCGCAGGCCGCTGTCGTTCTGGAAAAGATACAGCGCCAGCGCCAGCGTCATCGCCTGAGTCAGGATCGACAGGTAAACCCCCGTCACCCGGCTGCGGAACGCCAGCCAGCCAAAGACCAGCGCCAGAAGCCCCGGCACCAGCACCACCATGGCCAGCTGCAGCGGCAGCGAATGGGCAAAGGCCCAGATCGGCGGGAAATCCGAGGCGCCGACCACGCCGAAGATCTGGGTGGCGATGCCCTGCCGCACCTCTTCCGGCGTGGCGGGCAGCGCGCCCTGCGCCAGCGCCGCGACCACGATTTCCTCGGTCCGGGCATACATCAGCCACATGCCGATCATGTAGCCGCCAAGGGCGAAAAACGCCATGTGGCCAAGGGAAAGCACGCCCAGATAGCCCCAGACCAGATCCATCGCCAGCGCGACAAGGCACAGGCACAGCGTCTTGCCCAGGGTCTTGACGAAGGAAGTCGAGATCAGGGCGGCGCCATAGGCCTCGGACATCAGGGTGATGGCCAGGGTGAACAGCGCCAGCAGCGCAATGAACCACAGGACCGAGGGGTTGCGGGCAAGGAAGCTGCGGGTCATTGCGCCACCCCTTTGCCGTGGCCGCGCAACGCTGCGCGCCGCGCCTCCCTCCCCCCTTCGTGGGGGAGGGATGGGG
>JACZKR010000226.1 GCA_014859945.1 Paracoccaceae bacterium
GGCTGGCGGTGACGCCGGTCATCGCCGCCGATGCCGCCGGGGGCATGGCCGAAAGCCTGAAATCGGGGCTGGCCGCCCTGCCCGGCGATGCGGCGGTGCTGCTGCTGCTGGCCGATCTGCCCGAGATCACGGCCGAAGACCTGCGGACCGTGCTGCAGGCCGCCGCCGCCGCCCCGCAGCTGATCCACCGTGGCACGGCGGCCGATGGCACGCCCGGCCATCCGGTGCTGTTCCCGCCCTGGGCCCGGGCGGAACTGGCGGCCCTGCAGGGGGATGAGGGCGCGCGCAGCCTGCTACGGCGCCATGCCGACAGGGTGCGAGCGGTGCCCCTGCCCGGCCGCCATGCCACGACCGATCTGGACACGCCCGAGGATTGGGCCGCCTTCCGCGCCTTACGCGGCCAGTAGCACCCGCGCCTCGTGCGCCTTCAGCGTCAGCCGGGCCGAGGGAAAAGCCACATCCATCCCCGCGAGTTCGGGGAAGATGGCCAGCATTTCTTCGTGCTGCGCGTCGTCCATACCGTCCAGCATGCGCTGCGCCGGCTGGAAGCTTTCGCTCCAGGTGCCGTCGGCCAGAACGATTTCGTGCCGGTCGAACATGATGTGGACATAGGTCACGCCGCCGGTCAGCACCTGTTCCACCCCGGCAAGCCCGGTCAGATGGGTGGCGGCGATCAGAACCTCGGCCTCACCGAACAGCATCTCGGCCCGCCAGCCTTCCACCAGCATGCGGTGCTGGGGGGAAACCTTCATGTCGCGCTGCGGCAGGCCATCGCCCAGCGCGCCCTTGGCGATGCGCACCGGGCGCAGGCGGGGCTGCACGATCAGATCGGCGATGCTCAGCCGCCGCTGGCCGACCCAGCGCAGCGGCTGCAGGCCGTTGTCGCGGGTCATCACCAGATCGCCGGGGCGCAGCGCCTCAACCGCGACTTCGCCCCGGTCGGTGACGATCAGCGTGCCGGGGGTGAAGCAGGGGATGACCTTCTCGACGTTGCTGAAGGCCATCGTCCCGATGACATTGCCGGAGCCGTCCAGAAACTCGACCGTGCCGTTTTCGGGGTTGCCCGGATCATAGTTGATGTTGGTCAGCGACCAGCCCCAGGCCGACAGGTCCAGCACATCGTTGTCGCCGGCATTCTCGCCGCCGTCGATCGTGTCGCCGATGCCGCCGACGAAGGTGTCATTGCCGATGCCCCCCACCAGCAGGTCAGGCCCGTCGCCGCCGTCCAGCAGGTCGTCGCCGTCGCCGCCGTAAAGCGTGTCGGCGCCGGTGCCGCCGAACAGCCGGTCATTGCCGGTGCCGCCATCCAGAAGGTCATTCCCGGCGCCGCCGATGATCGAATCGTTGTCGGCGCCGCCATAAAGCTGGTCATCGCCGCCCCGGCCGTCGAGCGTGTCGTTGCCGGCGCCGCCGTAGAAGATGTTGGTGAAAGGATCGGCCGGCGACGCGCCCTGACCGTCATAGCCGGTCAGCATGTCATCCCAGGCCGAGCCGTAAAGCCCGTCGATACCCGACAGCACATCGCCCGCCGCATCGCCGCCCGAAGCGGTTCCCGCCGTCAGGTCGATGGTCACGCCGCTGGCCGAACCGCTGTAATCGGCGAAGTCCAAGCCCTGCCCGCCGGTCAGCGTATCGGCGCCCTCGCCGCCCGTCAGCGTGTCATTGCCGTCGCCGCCGGTCAGGCTGTCATTGCCGGTGCCGCCGAACAGCGCGTCATGGCCTTCGTCGCCCTGAAGCGTATCGTTCCCGGTGCCGCCGTAAAGCGCATCGTTGCCGGTGCCGCCGAACAGCCGGTCATCGCCGCCGTCGCCGTAAAGCGTGTCGTCGCCCGCCTCACCCGAAAGCGAGTCGTTGCCTTCGCCGCCATAGACCACGTCGTTGTTGTCGCCGGCCAGAACCGTGTCATCGCCCAGACCGCCTTCGATGGAATCGTTGCCGGCGCCGCCCAGGAGGGAATCGTTGCCGGCATCGCCGAACAGGCTGTCATCGCCGCCGTCGCCCGCCAGTGTGTCATTGCCGTTGCCGCCATAAAGCCGGTCATTGTCGGCGCCGCCCGACAGGCTGTCGTTGCCGTCGCCGCCGTAAAGCGTGTCGTTGCCCGCGCCGCCCGACAGCGTGTCATCACCCGCCGCCTCGGCCGCCTGATTGACCGGCACGGTGTTGACGAACAGCTCGTAATAGAAGCCCGAGGTGGTGGCGTTGGTGTTGGTGCCGGTCGCCCCCACGGTCAGCGTGGTGAAGGGCACGTTGATCGTCAGCGTGCCGACGTTGCCGGCCGCGCCCGAGGTGCGCACCAGCTGGCCCGAACCGTTGATTGTATAGCCGGTGCCGGTCAGCGAGACGGTGCCGTTGGCGATGGCCGTCGTCAGGTTCATGGTGACGCCATCAAGCGTGATGGTCATCTGTTCGTTGGTTTCGAACTGGGTAAAGCGCAGCTGCGCCCCCGCCACCTGCGACGACATGGTGTGGGTATGGGTTTCGGTCGAATCGCCGTTGCCGATGCGCCAGCCCGAAACCGTGCCGCTGGTGCCCGAGGTCAGGTTGTTGTCGCCCGACACCGTCTGGACCGAGAAATTCGGCCGGCCCGAAGTGCCGGTGATGGTCTGCGTGGCGCCCGTCACCTCGGTATAGCTGGCGGTATAGGTCACCGCCCCGGCCGCATCGCCGCCATAGATCAGGTCGTCGCCGCCGCCGCCTTCCAGGCTGTCATTGCCCGAGCCGCCGTCGATCGTGTCATTCTCGGTGCCGCCGTCGACCGTGTCGTTGCCATAGCCGGCGCTGATCGAATCCGCGCCCGAGCCGCCGAAGACCACGTCATTGCCAAGGCCCGAAACCACGGTGTCGTTGCCGGCGCCGGCCAGGATGTAATCGGCATTGCCGGTGGTGCCGCCAAAGCCGGTGGCATCCAGATGGTCCACCCGGTCGCCGTTGGCATCGACATAGGCCGAATCGATCAGGTCATTGCCGGCGGTGCCATCGACCACCCCATCGGCCGAACTGCCCACCCCGCCTTCGAACTGCATCGAATAGACGCCCAGCGGGTCATGCGTGTCGAAGTCGTTGCCGGCATAGGTGGTCAGGAAGGCCGGGTCGCCCGAACCTTCGACCAGCGTCTGGGTCACGCCATTCGAATAGCCCACCGTGGCATGGCCGGTGTAGCCGTTGGTGAAGCCGATCTGTTCATAGATGTATTCGACCGCGAAATCGCCGCCGCCGGTCGCGGTGATGACCACCTGAAAGCTGGTCACGCCGGACCCGCTGTAGGGCGCCACGTCATCCCAGGTGATGGTGATCTTGCCCGTCGCCGGATCAAGATCCCAATAGATGTTGCCACCTTTCGAGATGTCGATATCGGTCCAGAACGGCGCCAGCGACGGCTGGCCAAGCGATGTCAGCGCCGCCGGCGTATAGGCGGTGTTGGCCGAGGCGAATGTGATCAGCCCGTTCGTATTGACGTAGATCGACGTGTAGGAGGTGCCGTTGATGTTGATCCCGCCCGATCCGAAGACCGAGGTGATGTTCACATTGGCCGCCCCGTCGTCGAGGTTGCCGGTGTAGCTCGAGGTGCGGAAAGAGTTCTCGCCGTAGCCGGAACTGCCCCCGAGGCCCGTGTTCATCGTCGCCATTGCCGTCAGCCCCCTGACATGCATGCCCCCCAAGGCGGAGAGCATTGTTTCCCGTTCAGGCTAGGGGGCAGAAATGAAGAAACCGGGGCGCGAATCCGGCATCGGCGGGCACGGCACCCGCCGATTGCGTTCATAATCGGGCAAAATCGCCTAAAAACCTTGGGATTGCCGCAATCAGGCCGACAGCAGCACCTTGGCCTCCCGTCCCTTCAGGGTGATGCGGGCCGCCGGATAGGCCCCCGATTGCACCAGATCGGGAAACAGGGCCAGAAGTTCGGCCCGCTGATCTTCGCCAAGGCCTTCAAGCGTCGCCTCGCCGGGCTGGAAGCTTTCCGACCAGGCGCCGTCGGCATGGATGATCTCATGATGGTCGAACATCAGGTGGATGTAGCTGACGGTGCGCGGCATGACCCGTTCGATGCCAGGGGTGCCGACCAGATGGGTCGCGGCCGCCAGAACCTCATGTTCGCCGAACAGAAGCTCGGCGCGCGGACCGGCCAGCAGCATCCGGTGCTGCGGGCTGACCAGCATGTCACGCTGCGGCAGGCCTTCGCCCAGCGCGCCCTGCGCGATACGGATGGGGTTGAAGCGCGGCTCGGCCATCAGTTCGGCCTGCGTCATGTCGCGCCGCCCGATCCAGCGCAGCGGCTGCCAGCCGTTGTCGCGCGTCAGCACCATGTCGCCGGGGGCAAGCGTTTCGATCACGCGCTCTCCCTGATCGGTCAGAATGCGGGTGCCGGGGGTGAAACAGGCGATGACCTTCTCGATGTTGATGAACTGCATCGTCGAGACGACGTTGCCATCCCCGTCCAGAAACTCGACCGTGCCGTTTTCATGGTTGTTGGTGTCATAGATGATGTTGGTCGCCGGATGGCCATAGGCCGTCAGGTCCAGCACGTCATAATCGTCGCCGCCTTCGCTGCCCGAAACGAAATCGCCGGGGCCGCCATAGATGTAGTCGCGGTCGTCGCCGCCCAGGATCGTGTCATTCCCGGCGCCGCCATACATCGTGTCATTGCCGGCCTCGCCCCAGATCAGGTCATCGCCGTCGCCGCCTTCGATCAGGTCGGTGCCGATGCCGCCGCGCAGGGTGTCATTGCCGTCCTCGCCCTGCATGACGTCATTGCCGGGGCCGCCATAGACATCGTCATCGCCCTCGCCGGCCCGCAGCGTGTCATCGCCATAGCCGCCGCCCATCGAGTCATTGCCGGCGCCGCCTGTCAGGCTGTCGTTGCCCGCATCGCCTTCCAGCGCGTCATGGCCGTCGCCGCCGTCGATCGTGTCGTTGTCGTCGCCGCCGTTGATGCTGTCATCGCCGCCACCGCCCGAAAGGCTGTCCTCGCCCGCCATGCCGCGGATGGTGTCATTGCCCTCGCCGGCATCGACGGTGTCATTGCCGGCCTCGGTTTCGATATTGTCGTGGCCGTCGCCGCCCAGCACGCTGTCATCGCCCAGCCCGGCAAAGACCGTGTCATCGCCGGCGCCCGCGTCGATGGTATCGTTGCCCTCATCGGTCAGCACCAGATCGCCGTCGTCGCCCGCGACCACGCTGTCATCGCCCGCGCCGCCGTAGATCGAATCGACGCCCGCGCCGCCTTCCAGCGTGTCATTGCCGATATCGCCGATCAGCACATCGTCATTGTCGCCGCCATAAAGCTTGTCGTCGCCGTCGCCGCCGGCAAGAAGGTCATTCCCTTCCTCACCGTGCAGCGTATCGTTGCCCGCGCCGCCTTCGACGCTGTCGGCCCCGGTGCCGCCATAGACCACATCGCCCGCAGCCCCGCCGCGGATCGTGTCATTGCCGCCATAGCCCTTGATCGTGTCGGCGTCGCCGTCCCAGCCGTCGATCTGGTCGGTCTGCGGATCGACATAGCCGGGGTTCATCAGGTCGTCGCCGGCGGTGCCATCGACGATGCCATCGGGGTTCGCCGGAATGCCCATCGCCACCAGCGCCAGCGGGCTGGAGACGGCCGAGGGCGAAACGCCCACCAGCACCAGGCTTTCGCCGTTCGGGAAATGCAGCACGGCATTGCCGTTGCCGTCATCGCCCACCGTCACGTCATCGACCCGCACCGGCGCCCCGCCGGCGTCATGCAGCGCCGAGACGTCCAGCTGATCGACCCCGGTATAGCTGCCGTCCGGGTTCAGCGTGGGGGCGGTGAAGCCCTGCACCTGATCGGCGCCCGAGCCATCGCCCAGCACCAGCGTTTCGGTGGCATTGCCCAGCTGGATCGTCTCGATCTCGGTGAAGCCGGCACTGTTCGTGCCTTGCGTCACGCTGCCGGTTTCAGGGTTGGCCGAGGTCAGGTTCACCCGCACCGCGCCGGTCAGGCCCGACAGGTCCAGCACATCGCCCGTGGTCTGGCCATCCTCGCCGCCGATGATCGTGTCGGTGCCGAAACCGTCGGTCAGAACGAAGCGGTCATCGCCCGCGTCGCCGTCGCTGAGGTCATTGCCCGAACCGCCGGTCAGCTGGTCATTGCCCGCCCCGCCGTAAAGCCGGTCATCGCCCGAGCCGCCGTCGATCGTGTCATTGCCGCCGTCGCCATAGACCGTGTCGTTGCCGGCATCGTCGCCCGCCGTGCCGAAGCGGTCGTTGCCGTCGCCCAGCGCCGCCCAGTCATTGCCTGCCCCGCCGGTGACCGAATCCGCCCCCGCGCCGCCGAAGACAATGTCATTGCCCGCGCCCGAGTTGACCGTATCGTCCCCCGCCCCCGCGATCACATAATCGGCGTTGCCGGTGGTGCCGCCGAAGCCCGTCGCGTCGTTGTTGTCGATGCGGTCGCCGTCAGGGTCGCCCAGATAAGAGGTGTCAATCAGGTCGCCCGCCGCCGTGCCCTGCACGATCCCGTCGCGCGCCGTGGTGGAAACCGTCTTGACCGTTACATAGCCGACATCGGTATTGCCTTCGGAATCAATGATTTCGTAGGTGAAGTTGTTCTGGCCGATGTCGCTGTCGGACTGCACGGTGATCGTGCCGTTCGCGTTCAGCGTCACCCGTTCGCCGGTGGGCAGCGTCACCTGCTGGCCCGGCACCACGGAAACGCCGTTGATCTTGGTGATGGTCAGCCCGCCGTCGGTCATGTCGCGGTCATTGCCGAGAATGTCGAAGGTGCGGGTCGAATTGGCGGTCAGCTGCACCGTATCGTCGAAGGCCAGCGCATAGGTCTGCACGCTGTCGCCCATGATCAGAAGGTTCGAGTCATAGGCCGCGTCGCCGCCGTCGGCGATGGCGATCTTGATGGTGTTGACCTGCCCGGCGTTCACCGGCGCCTTGACCGACAGGACCAGCGTGACGCCGTCCATCTCGGTGTTGTAGGTGTCGGCGGCGTTCGAGTGGTAGAGGTTCTGGTTCGAGGTCGGGTTGACCGTGTCGATCGAGATCTGCCCCGAGGTCGAGATCGTCGCCTGCACATACTGGCCGTTCACCCAGACGCCGATGACGTCGTTATACCCCTGGTTCACATATTCGGGGTATTCCTCGGACGAAAAGACGAACTGCATCGTCAGAACGTCGCCCTCGGGCACGAAACTGGCGGTCAGGATGGCGCCGTCATAGGTCGCGGCCCCGGCAATCGTGTTCAGCTGGGCATCGCCATCGACCCCGCCGGCCATGTCATTGCCCATGCCGGCCTGGGTGTTGGTGTTGGTCGTGCCCGACGAGTTGGTGAAATCGGTCACCCGGCCGGTTGACAGGATCACCCCGCTGTCGGTGGGCGAAATCCCGGCAATCGTCGTCGTCGCGCCCGAATAGATGCCGGATGAGGCCGCATCGCCGGTATAACCCGCGGACACCACGGTAATGCCATCGCCGAAGATGGCATTGGCCATGTCCATCGCGGTGGCCGAAGTGTTGATCGTCAGTTCATTCGCAATCGCCATTGCCCTAACCCGTCACAAAGCTGCACCGCGGCCGGAACCACCGGCCGACACCAAAGGCGGACAGGCGAATCCCGCCTGCCCCATTCCTTCGGCTTCTGCGCCGCCATTCGGGCCAAAGCGTGCGTGAATTGGGTTTGAGCCGCGGCAAATTGGGGCATTTGCGCGGCAGCCGGTGCAAAAGCACTGTCATTACACAACGTTAACGATTGTGATTGTGGCGCCGCAACGCGGCGTCAACCGGCGCGCGAAAACCAAGAGGGGCCCCTTGCGGAGCCCCTCGGGTCGGACCGGGACTGCTGTAACGCGGCCACCGGCCCGCGCTGCATAACCGGTTATTTGCCCAGAAGCATCGCTTCGTGGCGCTTCAGCACGCGGCGGGCGGCCTGATAGTCCTCGATCCCCTCGGCGGTCTTCAGCTCGGGGAAAAGTTCAAGGATTTCGGCGCGCTGCGCATTGCCAAGGCCCTTCAGCGTGTAGTCGCCGGGCTGGAAGCTTTCGGTCCAGGCGCCGTTCGACAGCACGACTTCGTGGCGGTCGCACATGAAGTGGATGTAGGTGGTGCCCGCCGCCTCGACCTGCGCGATGTCGGCGCCGGCCACCAGATGCTTGGCCGCCACCAGAACCTCATGCTCATCGAAGTAAAGCGAGGTGCGGTCGTTGGCCACCAGCATGCGGTGGTTGGGCGACACCAGCATGTCACGCTCGGGCAGGCCGTTGCCCAGGCTGCCGGCGCGGATCAGCACCGGCTTCAGGTGCGGATTGGCGGCAAGGTCATACCAGGTCAGTTCCTTCTGGCCCAGCCAGCGGATTTCCTGAATGCCGTTGTCGCGGGTGATCACCTTGTCGCCCGGCTGCAGCCGTTCCACCGGAACCTCGCCCTTCGGCGTCGCGATCAGCGTGCCGGGGGTGAAGCAGGGCACGATCTCTTCGATATTGGTGAAGGACATGCTGCCGGTGACATTGCCGTCTTCGTCCAGGAACTCGACCGTGCCGTCGATGCCGTTGCCGTCGCTGTCGGTGACGACATCTGTCAGGCGGTAGGGGCCGGCGCCGGTCAGCACAAGGCGGTCATAGTCATTGCCGCCCGACCCGCCGAAGACGCGGTCGCCGGTGCTGTCTTCGGCCGAACCGACATGGAACGTGTCGGCATCGGCGCCGCCATACAGCACATCCACCCCGGCACCGCCGGTGATCTGGTCATCGCCCTGGCCGCCATAGACGGTGTCATCGCCCTGACCGCCCAGCAGCGTGTCATTGCCGGTGCCGCCATAGACCAGGTCATCGTCGATGCCCGCGTCGATGAAGTCGTTGTCCTGACCGCCATAGATGGTGTCGTCATCATCCATGCCGTAGATCGTGTCGTTGCCGATCCCGCCGTTGATCAGGTCGGCCCCGTTGTCGGGACGCAGGTCGCCCTCATCATCGCGGATGTTCACCGCGTCGGGCACGCCGGGGCCGTAGCCGCCATAGATCAGGTCGTCGCCATAGCCGCCGTCGATCACGTCCGAGCCTTCGCCGCCGATGATCGTGTCGTTGCCCTGGTTGCCCCAGATCGTGTCGTCGTCGAAGCCGCCTTCGATGCTGTCGTCGCCGTAGCCGCCGAAAATCAGGTCGGCATCGTCGCCGGTGATGATCGTGTCATTGCCGGTGCCGCCATAGACGGTGTCCAGATCGTTGGTCGGGTCGGCATCGGCCGGGTAAAGCCCCGGATAGCCGCGGTCGGGCAGCGGCACGCCGCTGGTGGACGAGGTGTCGATGTAATCGTCGCCCGGGCCGCCATGGACCGAATCCGAACCGTCGCCGCCATAGATCGTGTCGTTGCCTTCGCCGGCCACCACCGTGTCATCGCCGCCGCCGGCGTAGATGCGGTCATCGTTCGGCCCGTCGCCCGGGATCAGCGCGTCATTGCCGTCCACCACGTCGCCGTCATTGTCGCCGGTATAGCCGGTGTCGATCAGGTCATCGCCCGGGGTGCCATAGACGATGCCGTCGCGGGTCGGGTCGGGGTTGTTGTCCACGGTGTCCGACAGCTGGAACATCGAGACCTGGCCTTCGAAGTGCTGGTCGATGTTCATCAGCGTATCGGCCGGGGTGTTCTGCATGCCGGCGCCGATGATCCAGGGCTGGCTGTTCGAACCCTGATCCATGGTGACGGTGTTCGGCACATCGTCGGTCATCGTGTCGCCGGTCGTGGCATTGGTCAGCACCAGCGCGCCGCCGTCACCGCCCTGATCCCACGAGTAATTCAGCGTGACCGAGTCGCCCGGATTGGCAAAGCCCGGCTCGGTCTGGTAGGTCACCGTGCCCGATGCGCCTTCGTGCGAAATCAGGATCGAGCCGTCCATCAGCAGTTCCATGCGGAAATCGCCGGTGTTCTGCCCCTGGGCGTCGCGCGACAGGATGGTTTCGGTGCCGCAGCGCTCGTTTTCGCCGATGGTGAAGGCAATATCCAGCGTGCCGCGGTCCAGCTGAAACTCGTCGCTGGCCATGATCTTGACGAAGTCGTTCTCGCCGTCTAGCACAGCCTGACCGCCCGAGGCGACCGCACCGTTGACATAATAGCCAAACTGGTTGCCGTTGCCCAACGCGCTGTCCATCACGACGTTGTCGGCATCATCAAAGTTGTAAAGCGCAAATACCGGCATGTCCCACTTCCCTCGTTCCTGCAGGCACCCTTCCGGGCCCCGTCCGATCCCAGTTCCGCGGCGCCCGCGTGGCGCCCTCGGATCGGCGCGGCTCCGGTTGCCCGGTTCCCTGCGCCATCGCGGCCTGTCGTCGGAGGTACGTGGAAGCAACACTGGCCAATCCCGGGGGATGGCCCCGGGGCATGGATCTCGGCTCTGATCGAGACTCACCGGGCCACAGCAGCCCGCGTGATCGGCAGCGTTTCCTTCACACCTTACGCGCCTTGCGGCGCGCCACCATCTTACGACCGCCCCCACGGCCAACACGTCTTCCCAGAAAGACCCTTCCTGCTTACTTCCCGTTAAGCCTTACGGGAAGTGAAAAAAGCCGGAAACGTGGCGAAGCGGTGTTCCAACCGTGGCGCGGCGGCGCAGCATGCACAACGTCAGGGCGAAAGATTGTTTCCCTGTCTGCCGGTATCCGGGCGGCAATCCGGGCTAACCATTTGCAACAAAAGCATCAGGCTTTCGGGCGATCCTTGGCACCCGCAGCACTGTTCACACTATGGAAACAGCACTTTCGCGGGGGTTGAATTAACCATTTGGCGCGATCCTGCCCCATCCTTGCCACATTCTTGCCGCGTCTGTTGCCGCCGCGTGGCCAATCGCCGGGCAATGGGCAGATCGGTTCGGGGCAAGCCACTGTTAAGCTTGATAAAGCCCGAATCAGTCGGCGCCACGCCCGGCCCGCCGTTTTGCCGCCACATTCTGCCGCAGCCCCCCGCACAGAACGGCAAGGCCCGCCCCGGGGGAAACCAGGGCGGGCTTCAGGGAAAGGCCGGATAGGCGGCTCAGCGCCGCCTGTCGCGCCAGGGCTGCGGCATGTCACCCGCCATGATGCAGCCGAAAGGGTCGATGTAATCGACCACATCGGCCAGCCCATAATCGCGGATCTGGCCGGTCACCGCCGCCGCCCGCTTGTAGCTGGACGGCAGTTCCGAGGCATCGACCGCCCCGGCGTGAAAGCGGATGTCCAGGCCCGCGGTTTCCGCCGCCAGCATCTGCGCCGGCGTCACCGCCCCCATGCGGCGGCGGTGTTCCGTGCGCGAGAAGTTGCGCCCCGCGCCATGCGGCGCAAAGCCCAGGGCATGGGCCGCATCGCGCCCTTTCACCACCAGAACCGGCTCGGCCATGTTCAGCGGGATCAGGGTCAGGCCACTGGCATCCTCGGCATAGTCGCCCCAGGCCGGCGTCGCGCCCTTGCCGTGCAGGAACAGATCGCCCCGGCGGAAGACGAAGTTGTGCTCGTTCCAGAACCGCTCTCCCGGGCTGGCCCGCAGCGCCTCGGCCACCGCCTGATGCAGGGCGTTGTGGTTGGCTTTGGTCCAGCGGCGGATGATCTGCAGCGCGTCCCAGTAGTCGCGCCCCTCATCGGTATCGGCGGGAATCCAGGCGTTCTGCTTCAGCGTCTCGGGCGACAGCGCGCGGCGGAAGCGTTCGGCAACCTCCATCCCGTGCTTGTACAGAAGCCCCCCCGGCCCGCGCGATCCGTGATGCGTCACCATCGCCACGCGCCCGGTGGCGCGGCTGCGCCCGATGAACAGGAAATGGTTGCCGTCGCCCTGCGTACCCATATGGGCCTGCGCGGCGTGCAGCATCTTGTTGCCGTTCAGGAACGGGTTGGCGCGGAACTGGTCCATCAGGTCCAGAGAGACGGTGAAGCGGCTGCCCTGATCGCGCCCGCCCGCCCCGAAATGGGTGATCGCCTGCGCCGCATCCAGCGCCGCCTTCGGGTCCACCTGCCCCAGATCGGTGATCATCACCGAACAGCAGATGTCGGCCGAATGCATGCCGGGATGGATCGCGTTGCGCGCCGCCACCACGCCGCCCACGGGAATCGTGCCCAAAGGCCCCGCCGGGCAGGCATCGGGCATCACCGCGCCGGCCGTGACCGTGGGGGTCTTCAGCACCTCGGCCATGGTCGCCAGCACCTTGTCGATGTTGTCCTGTTCGTCGGCATTTTCGGCGCGGATGCTGACATGCAGCGGCACCGCGCCCGCCTTGCGCAGGGCAAGCGGTTCGGGCGCGGGCGGCGGCAGGTCGGCATCGAGCATCTGGCGGATACGGACAAGGCCATAGCCTTCGGCCCGGGCGGCATTGGCGCGCGCCAGAAGCGCGGGAAAGGCCGGCCCGGGGCGGTGGCCCCAGCCGATCAGGTCGGCCCCGGTCACGGGGGAAGCGGCTTCGTCGGTCATCATCTCATACACTCATATCATCGGTCCGGGGGACAAGCCCCGGGAAGTTCTGGCTGGAAGGGAGGGGTTCGAACCCTCGACCCACGGGGTAACAACCCGCTGCTCTGCCAACTGAGCTACCTTCCAATGAACCCCGGCGACGAGGTTTGGCGACACATCACGCGCTCTGCCAG
This sequence comes from Paracoccaceae bacterium, assembly GCA_014859945.1. GTDB lineage: Bacteria > Pseudomonadota > Alphaproteobacteria > Rhodobacterales > Rhodobacteraceae > Fuscibacter. The sequence continues at coordinate 12,561 of JACZKR010000226.1, forward strand.
GCTGAGCTACGCGCCGTTCCCTTGCGGGCGACGGCACGGCGGGATTCGAACCCGCGTCCTCGTGGTTACCCTGTAGTGCCGCCGGCATTCGCCGGGGTGTTCAGGTCGGGGCGACAAGGGGGAAGAGATTATGGGAACCCCGGCCACACCGTTGGCCGCCTGCAAGGTGGGGGCTTGAACCCCACAGGTTGTCCCGTTGTACGAGCTGTAATCCCTTCGGCATTCGCCCCGGTTCCGGGGGCCGGCGACAAGGTTTGGCAGGACGTCTTCATAAGCTAACCGATTGCTCGGTGCGTGGTGTTGAACCGCACCCCTCCGGGTTTCCCCGGCGCTCTGACCTGTAGTCCTGCCGGCATTCGCCGGGTGTGATCTCCTTCTGTCATGGCTCCGGCGACAAGGGTCGGCGAAACAGATGCTCTACCGCTGAGCTACTGCCGCAAAGGGCAGGCGGGGATCGAACCCGCGACCGACTGTAGTTCCGCCAGCATTCGCCGGGGGTGGGGCGGGACACCTGCGCAATGGCTTTCGCCCGTTGCGCAGGGCCGGACTCGAACCGGCAGAGGCTCTGGTTGTCCCGCCCCCGCTTTCCGGCCCGGGGGCCGGAAAACCTAGATCGTCACCCCGCGGATCTGGCCGACCCAATGGTCGGGCCCCATCCGCCCGGCGGTGAAATCGGCGATCTGGTCAAAGACCTGATCCGAGAAGCCGCCGATGTTCAGCACGTCTTCCCGTTCCGCCGCCTGCGTCGTGCCATAGGGCTGGATGTCGATGCAGACCAGTTTCGCCGCCCGGTTCCGGGCCTTGAGCCTGCTCCACTCCGCCATCATCGCCGTAGCCTGCCCGCCCTGACGCGCATCGACCCAGGACTGGTTGTCCGAGACGAAGATCACCAGATCGGGCGCCAGACCCGCCGCATTCAGCGCCACCAGAGGTGCCGCGCAGTTGGTGCCGCCTCCGCCCAACCCCGCCAGTTTCGTGGCATTGGTCAGGATGGTATCGCGCGCCTCCAGCCGCGCCTCGCGCACCCCCACCTCGAAAGGCAGGACGCGGGCGGCGGGATTCTTGCGCAGCACCGCCGCCGCGACCAGCGCCGCCACGTCGATGCAACGCACCACCGAAGTGGCCCCGCGCCGGTAACCGGTGACGGGCGACAACATCGACCCCGACACATCGGGGCAGACCGCGACCGACCCGCCGAACCCGGGCACATTCGCCACGGAAAGCTCCATCGCGTCGTGCAGCGCGTCGCGCAGCTTTGCGTCCACTTCGGGCGCCAGCGCCTTCAGCGTCGCCAGCAGCTGATAGGGCAGCGCCTTTGCGGCCCGGATACGCCCGGGGTCGCGCAGAACATCCGCCACATGATCCACCGTTCCGGGCACCGTGAAGGCGCCCTTGCGGTCCAGCATGTTCAGCCCCTGCCGCAGCATCTGCCACGATCCCTTGCGCGCCACCTCGGCCCATTGCGCGGGCGTCAGCGGCAGATCGGCCAGCATCTGGAAGGGCACGTCCGGCACATCGGCCGAAGCCCCGGCCCGGAAGGCCAGCAGATCGCGCACCACCCCGGGCAGCGCCGCCGCATCGGCGGGCTTGCCGATCAGCCAGGCATAGAAGGCCGCCCGTTCCGGCGTTTCAGGCCGGGGATGCACCATGCGGATCACATCGGCCAGCGAGGGGTCGTTGCCGACCGAAGCCGCCAGCAACTGCGCATCGCTGGCCCTGTTCAGCCAGTGCTGCACCATCGCCTTGGGCCGCGAGCCGAGCGACTTGCGCCCCGCCTGCCCCGAGCGCAGCATCTGCACGAAGGTCCGCAGCATCCGGCCCGAGGTCACCACCCGCCCGAAAACCTGCGCAAACAGCGCCGGATCGCGGGCCGACAGCACCGCCAGCAACAGTGCGGGCGTATCCTTCATGTGCCCCTTCTCGCGGACATGCACCGCCGTCTGCGCCAGAAACAGCGGGTCCACCGCCATCGCCACCGCAACCAGCGCCGAGGTTTCGGCCTGCGCGTCCTGATAGAAACCGCCGCCGAAGGTGCCGGTCATCGCCAGCTGCGCCAGCTTGTGTTCGGCGCCATGGGCATAGGCTCCGGCCCCTTCGGCATTGCGGGCGGTGGCCTTGGGCAAAAGCCGCCCCACCAGCGATGCAAACACGGATTTGTTTGCCATGATCGTCGTCCTTGATGTTTCGCCCCCTCTTTCTGCCCGGCCCGGCCGGGAAAAAGAAGAAAATCGTCAGATCGGGTCATCATGTTGATCTGAATAGGAAAAAGATAGAATCGCAGAAAAGGCTTCTGGCATTTCATATCCTATGATATACGAAATTATCTGATAGGATCGCACCCATGCGCAATGTCGTCCTCGGCTTCCTTGGCATCCAGCTTGACATGGGCAAGCGGCGCGACTGGCGCCCCTCGGTGCAGCTTTGCGCCCATCCGGGCTTTCCGGTGGACCGGCTGGAACTGATCCACGATCAGCGCCACCATGTGCTGGCCAGCACCGTCGCCGCCGCCGTCGCCCGGATCTCACCGCAGACCGAGGTGCGGCTGGTGCGTATGGACATGGCCGACCCCTGGGACTTTCAGGAGGTCTACGGCAAGCTTTACGACTTTGCCGCCGCCTACGGTTTTGATGAGGACCGCGAGAGGTATCATGTCCATCTGACCACCGGCACCCATGTGGCGCAGATCTGCTGGTTCCTTCTGACCGAAAGCCGCCATGTGCCTGCCCGTCTGGTGCAGACCGGCCCGCCGCGCGCGGATGGCCCGCCGCAGGGCACGCTGGATGTGATCGACCTTGACCTAGCGCGCTACAACGCCCTTCAGCGCCGGTTCGAGGCGGCGGCGCGCGACCATTCGGCGCTGCTCCTGGGCGGGGTGGAAACCGCCAGTCCGGCGATGCAGGCGCTGGCGGCACGGCTGGATCAGGTGGCCACCGTCTCGGACGCGCCGATCCTGCTGGTCGGTGAGGCCGGTACCGGCAAATCCGACCTTGCCGCCCGGATACATGAGCTGAAGCTGGTCCGCCGCCGCATCAAGGGCCGGCTGGTGCAGGTGAACTGCGCCACCCTGCGCGGGCCGCAGGCGCTGCCCGCGCTTTTCGGCCAGCGCCGCAGCGCCACCGGCATCGCCGGCAGCGAACGCCCGGGCTTCCTGCGCGAAGCCGATGGCGGGGTGCTGTTTCTGGACCGGATCGACGAACTGGGCGCCGACGAACAGGCCGCCCTGCTGCAGGTCATCGAAACCGGCCGCTATTGCCCCGTGGGGTCCGAAGCCGAGGTGACGGCGCGCTTTCACCTGATCGCCGCCGCTTCGGCCGATCCGGGGGAACTGCTGCGCACAGGCCGGCTGCGGCCCGACCTTCATGCGCGGCTGTCGCAATGGGTGTTCCGCCTGCCGCCCCTGCGGGAAAGGCGCGAGGATATCGCCGCGCATCTGATCGCGCTGACCGAAGCCAGCGAGCGCCAGCTGGGCCGCAAGACCGGCTTCAACGCCGATGCGCTGGCGCAATATCTGCGCTTTGCCGAAGACCCGGCCACGCCCTGGCCCGGCAACCTGCGCGACCTTCAGGCCTCGGCCCACCGCATGGCGGTGCTGGCCGAGCGCGGCCGCATCACCGCCCCGATGGTCGCCGATGAAATCGCGGCGTTGCGCGGCCAGTGGCAGGCGGCGCAGGCCGACCGTGACGCGGCGCTGCTGCAGGCCCTGCTGCCCGGCGTGGCACTGGATGAGTTTGACCGCGCGCAGCTGGCCGCCGTGGTCCGCGCCTGCCGCGACAGCGCCAGCCTGTCGGCCGCCGGGCGGCGGCTGTTCGCCGTCTCGCGGCAGGACAAGGCCAGCCAGAACGACGCCGACCGGCTGCGCAAATATCTGGCGCGCTTCGGGCTGGACTGGGCGGCGGTCTCGGCCGCCGCTACCGCCGCCGGCCACTGACCGCGCAAGCCCCGATTGCGCCGCGCCCGCCGCCCGCCACCCTGCGGCGTGGCCGGCCATGGCACCCCAACGCGGCACTGGAATTCTGTCACACTCCCCCTTAACAAGGTTGGACAGACCGCCGGCGCTGCCGCCAGAACGCTGTCACATCCCTGTCGTTCCGGCGGGATAGGGCAAGCCGGCCAACAGATGGAGGACAGACCCATGACGATCAGAACTGCACTGGGACGGACGGCAAGCCTTGTGGCCATGCTCTCGGCCACCGCCCTTTCGGCCCAGACCCTGCCCGAGCTTGAAGCCGCGGCCAAGGCCGAAGGCATGCTGACCACCATCGCCCTGCCCCATGACTGGTGCGGCTACGGCGGCGTGATCGAGGGCTTCAAGGCCAAATACCCCGAAATCACCGTGAACGAGCTGAACCCCGACGCGGGCTCGGCCGATGAGATCGAAGCGATCAAGGCCAACAAGGACAACAAGGGGCCGCAGGCGCCCGACGTGATCGACGTCGGTCTGGCCTTCGGACCCTCGGCCAAGGCCGAAGGTCTGACGCAGGCCCATCAGGTCGCCACCTGGGCCGAGATTCCCGACGGCATCAAGGATGTCGATGGCCACTGGTATGGCGATTATTACGGCGTGATGTCCTTCCTGGTGAACAAGGACCTGGTGGAAAACGTTCCCCAGGACTGGGCGGACCTGCTGAAGCCGGAATATGCCGGGCAGGTGTCGCTGGCCGGTGACCCGCGCGCCTCGAACCAGGCGATTCTGGCGGTGCTGGCCGCCGGCATGTCCACCGGCGCCGCGCCGGGCGAAGAGGCCGGCAAGGCCGGTCTGGAATACTTCAAGGCGCTGAACGATGCCGGCAACTTCGTGCCCGTCATCGGCAAGGCCGGCACGCTGGCGCAGGGCACCACGCCCATCGTCATCATGTGGGACTACAACGCCCTTGCCGCCCGTGACACGCTGGCCGGCAACCCGCCGGTGGAAGTCGTCGTGCCGAAGTCTGGCGTTCTGGCCGGCGTCTATGTGCAGGCGATCAGCGCCTATGCGCCGCAGCCCAATGCCGCGAAACTGTGGATGGAATACCTCTACAGCGACGAAGGTCAGCTGGGCTGGCTGAAGGGCTACTGCCACCCCGCCCGCTTCAACGCGATGGCCGCCGCCGGCAAGATCCCGCAGGAACTGCTGGACGCGCTGCCCCCGGCCGCCGCCTATGAAGCCGCCTACTTCCCGACGCTGGACGAGGTGGATGCGAACAAGGCCGCTGTCACCGGCGGCTGGGATTCGGTCGTCGGCGCCAACGTCGAGTGATCTGAGCAAACGACTGCCCGCCCCGGCCACCGTGCCGGGGCGGCTTCCGCCGACCGGAGCCGCCAGACGCGCCGGAGGCCAAAGACCGGGGGTTCCATGTCCGATACAGCCACGCACAACCGGCCCAGACGGCGCCTGCCCCTGGAATGGGCGGGAATCCTGCCCTTCGTGGCCTTTGCCCTTCTGTTCCTGATCCTGCCGACGATGAAGATCGTCATCGGTGCCTTTCAGGCGCCGGACGGCAGTTTCACCCTGCAGAACCTGATCGACCTGAACACCGATTCGATCCGCAGCGCCTACTGGACCTCGATCAAGCTGTCGGTGATCACCGCACTTCTGGGCTGCGCGGTGGGCTTTGCCATGGCCTCGGCCGTCGTCTTCGGCGGCTTGCCCCGGCAGGTCCGCAGCCCGCTGCTGACCTTTTCCGGCGTCGCATCGAACTTTGCCGGCGTGCCGCTGGCCTTCGCCTTCATCGCCACGCTGGGCCCGGCCGGTCTGGTGACGCTGTGGCTGAAGACCGAATTCGGCATCAACCTGCGCGCCATGGGCTTCAACCTTCTGTCATTCTGGGGGCTGGTCGTCACCTATCTGTTCTTCCAGATCCCCCTGATGATCCTGATCATCATCCCGGCGCTGGACGGGCTGAAGCGCGAATGGCGCGAAGCGGCCGAGGTGTTGGGCGCGACCGGCGCGCAATACTGGCGCATGGTGGCCTTCCCGATCCTGTTCCCCTCGCTTCTGGGCACGTTCGCGCTTCTGTTCGCCAATTCCTTCGGCGCGGTCGCCACGGCCTTCGCGCTGACCGGGCCGCAGCTGAACATCGTGCCGATCAAGCTTTTCGCCCAGATCCGGGGCGATGTGCTGGGCAATCCGAACCTTGGCTATGCGCTGGCCTTCGGGATGATCGTCATCACCGGGCTGGCCAACGTGATCTACATCGTGCTGCGAACCCGGTCCGAGAGGTGGCTGAAATGAAACGCCTTCTCGCCTGGGCTGCCCTGCTGGCGGGGGTGCTGTTCTTCCTGCTGCCGCTGGCCGGCATGACCGAATTCAGCCTGAAGATGCGGCGCGGCGAATATTCCTTCGACGCCTACCGCAAGGTGTTCGAGGATCAGCGCTTCTGGGATACCTTCGGCTATTCGCTGACGCTGGCCGCCGCCACCATCGCCTTCGGGGTGCTTCTGGTGGTGCCCACCGCCTATTGGGTGCGGCTGAAACTGCCGCAGGCCCGCCCGATCATCGAATTCATCACCCTTCTGCCGCTGGTCATTCCCGCCATCGTCATCGTCTTCGGCTATATCCGGCTTTACAACACCTCCTCGGTGCTGCCGCTGACCGGGTCGGCCCTTGGCACCGACATCCTGTTGACCATGGGTTACGCCACGCTGGCCCTGCCCTACATGTACCGCGCCGTCGATACCGGGCTGCGCACCATCGACGTGGCCACCCTGACCGAAGCGGCGCAAAGCCTGGGGGCCGGCTGGATCACCATCATGGCGCGGATCATCCTGCCCAATGTCTTGGTGGCGGTGCTGTCCGGCGCCTTCCTGACGCTGGCCATCGTGATCGGCGAATTCACCATGGCCGCACTTCTGAACCGTCCCGCCTTCGGCCCGTTCATGCAGCTTCTGGGCGCCAACCGCGCCTATGAGCCGCCGGCGCTGGCGGTGATTGCCTTTGCCATCACCTGGGGCTGCATGGGGCTGATCCAGCTTGTCACCCGGTTCTCGAAACATGAAAGGGCGAAGGTCTGATGGCCTTTCTTGAACTGACCAACCTTGAAAAGGTCTTCGGCGCGAACCGTGTCGTGAAGGATTTCACCCTGGGGATCGAGAAGGGCGAGTTCGTCTCGCTTCTCGGCCCGTCGGGCTGCGGCAAGACCACCGTCCTGCGCATGGTCGCGGGGTTCGAGACGCCGACTTCGGGCCGCATCCGCATCGACGGACAGGACGTGACCGGACAGCGCACCAACCAGCGCGCCATCGGCATGATGTTTCAGGCCTATGCGCTGTTCCCGAACATGACCGTGGCCGACAACGTCGCCTTCGGGCTGAAGGTCAAGGGCGTGCCCCGGGCCGAGCGCGAGGCGCGGGTGGCCGAGATGCTGCGGCTGATCGGCCTTCCCGATCTGGGCGCGCGCTTTCCCTTCCAGCTGTCGGGCGGCCAGCAGCAGCGCGTGGCACTGGCCCGCGCGCTGGCGCCCCGCCCCCGCGTGCTTCTCTTGGATGAACCGCTGTCGGCGCTGGATGCCAAGGTGCGCGTCTCGTTGCGCAACGAAATCCGCGAGATTCAGCGCGAACTGGGCATCACCACCATCTTCGTGACCCATGATCAGGAAGAGGCGATGTCGATTTCCGACCGCATCGTGGTGATGAACGGCGGCATCGCCGATCAGGTCGGCGCCCCCTTCGAAATCTACAACCGCCCCGCCACCCGCTTTGTCGCGGGCTTCGTCGGCACGCTGAACATGTTCGCCGCCAAGGTCGAGGCGCCGGAACACGGGCTTCTGTCGGTCGCGGGCCAGAAGGTCGTCCTGCCGACCGGCGCCATGGCGGCGCGGGCGGGCGATACGGTGACCATCGCGCTGCGGCCCGAAGCGGTGCATCTGGGCCGCGCCGACGGCCGCGAGGTTGTCTTGCCGGCGACCATCGAAGAGGTGCATTTCCTGGGCTCGGTGATCCGGGTCCGGGTGCGCGTCGGCGATACCGTGGTGGCGCTGGATACGTTCAACCGCCCCGACCAGCCGCCGCCGCCAGTGGGCAGCGCGACCGAGATCAGCTTTGCCGCCAGCGACGTGATCCTGCTGCCGGAATAGGGCCTTCCGCCCCCGGCTTCACGAAACCGCGATGCCGGTAACACCCTGCGGTCTTCCTACGAACTGTCATGTGAAGGGCATGTGGCCCTTCGCTTTGACAGGGAGACTGACATGACTGCGATGACGTCCCGCTTCGTTCTTGGTGCTTCTCTGGCCGGCGCGCTTGGCGCGATGGCCGTGACGCCGGTGATGGCCCAAGAGATGGAGAAGTGCTTCGGCGTGGCGCTGGCCGGCCAGAACGACTGCGCCGCCGGGCCGGGCACCACCTGCGCGGGCACCTCGAAGGTCGATTATCAGGGCAATGCCTGGAAGCTGGTTCCGGCCGGCACCTGCATGACGATGGACCTGCCCGCGGCCGAAGACGGCATGGCGCGTTCGGGTTCGCTCGAAGCGCTGGAGCGCGATGTTCCCAAGGCCTGAACGCCGTGAACACCGGGGCGCGCGGGGTCTCCGCGCGCCGCGATCCCCTTCGCGAAGGCACGAACATGACCGCCCTGCCCCCCCATCTGCCCGGACTGGGCTTCAAGCCCGACCATTTCGCCGCCATCCGCGCCGGTGCCCCGGGCATCGGCTTTTTCGAGGTGCATGCCGAGAATTACATGGGCGCCGGCGGGTTGCCCCATGCCCAGCTTGCCGCGATCCGCGCCGATCATGCGCTGTCGGTTCACGGGGTGGGCCTGTCGATCGGCGGGGCGCGCGGCCTGGACCGCGACCATCTGGCCCGCCTGCGCCAGCTGTGCGACCGCTATCAGCCCGAAAGCTTTTCCGAGCATCTGGCATGGTCCAGCCACGGCGCCGAATATCTGAATGACCTGCTGCCCCTGCCCTATACCGAAGAAACCCTGCAACTGGTCTGCGATCATGTGGGTCAGGTGCAAGAGGTTCTGGGGCGGCGGATGCTGCTGGAAAACCCCGCGACCTATCTGTGCTTCGCCCAATCGACCATCCCCGAGACCGACTTCCTGACCGAGGTGGCGCACCGCACTGGCTGCGGGCTGTTGCTGGACGTGAACAACGTCTTCGTCTCCTGCACCAATCACGGCACCGACCCGCGCCGCTGGCTGGCCGGGTTTCCGTTGCATCTGGTGGGCGAAATCCATCTGGGCGGTCATGACACCGAAGACCTGCCCTCAGGCCCCCTGCTGATCGACAGCCACGGCGCGCCGGTGGCCGATCCGGTCTGGACGCTTTATGCCGAGGTGATCGCCCGCGCCGGCCCCCTGCCGACGCTGATCGAATGGGACAATGACCTGCCCGAATGGCCGGTGCTGGCGGCCGAAGCCGCGCGGGCGGCGCGGATTCTGGCAACGGGGGGTGCCGGCCTTGCACGCGCATCCTGATTTTCTGGCGCATTTCGATGCCGCATTGCGCGGCGGGCCGCTGCCGGCCGGCCTGACCGCCCGCGACGCGGCCGAGGTCGAACGCCGCTTCGCCGTCTATCGCAACAATGTGGCCGTCAGCCTGACCGAGGCGCTGGCCACCCGCTTCCCCGTGATCCGGCGACTGGTCGGCGCGGAGTATTTCGCACCGTTGGCAAGGCTTTACGCCGAGGCCGACCGTCCGAAATCGCCCGTCCTTGCCGAATGGGGCGCGGGCTTTGCCGGGTTTCTGGACGGCTTTGCGCCCTTGTCGGCCTATCCCTATCTGGGCGATGTCGCGCGGATCGAATACGCGCGGGGCCGGGCCTTCCATGCCGCCGATGCTTCTCCGGTCGATCCGGCACGGCTGGCTGCGGCCGATCCCGGGCGGGTCCGGCTGGTGCTGCATCCTTCGGTCGCTCTGCTGGGGCTGACCCATCCGGCGGTTTCGGTCTGGGCCCGCAACCAGCCCGGGGGCGAAACCCTGCCGCTGGCCGCCGGCCCCCAGACCGCGCTGATCCTGCGCGATGCGGCCTTTCAGGTGCCGGTGCAGGCCATCGGCCCGGGCGATGCCGCACTGCTGCGCGCGGTGCTGGCGGGCGCCTGCCTGTCCGATGCCGCGGCCGCCGCGCAAAGGGCCGAGCCCGGCCACGACCCCCAGCCGCTGCTTGTCACGCTGATGCGCGCAGGCGCGATGACCGATGCCACGGAGTAGGCCATGAAGGCGATCACCAGACTGAACCGCGCCCTTGCCGCCATTCCCGCCGCGCCCGTCGCGCTGATGCTGCGGGTCTTTCCGGCGCTGGTCTTCCTGCAGTCGGGCCGCACCAAGGTTGAAGGCTTTTCGATCAAGGATTCCACCTGGTTCCTGTTTGAGCATGAATATGCCCTGCCGCTGATCCCGCCGCAGGTCGCGGCGGTGATGGCGACGGTGGCCGAGCATGTGTTGCCCGTGCTGCTGATCCTGGGCCTTTTCACCCGCCTGTCGGCGCTTGGGCTGCTGGGAATGACCGCCGTGATCCAGATCTTCGTCTATCCCGACGCCTGGATGACCCACGGGCTTTGGGCGGCGGCGCTTCTGGCGGTGGCGGCGCGGGGGCCGGGGGCATGGTCGGCCGATCACCTGACGGGGATCGACCGGGCGCAGCGGGGCTGACGCTTGGCCTTCGATCTTTCACCGAGGCGTGACTATGCCGCGCCCCGTGCCTCGGCTAACCTGCGCCGGCAAGGGTTGGAGGCGCGGTTGCCGCAGGATGACGACTGGGAGGCCTTGCTTGCCCGCGCCAATGACGGTGACGGCGCTGCGTTTGCGCGGTTCCTGCGCGCGGTAACGCCCACCTTGCGCGCCGTGATCCGCCGGCGCGGCGACGGCCTGCCCCCCGATCTGCATGAGGATATCCTTCAGGAAGTGCTGCTGGCCATCCATCTGAAGCGCCAGACCTGGCGGCGGGATGCGCCGGTCCGCCCTTGGCTTTACGCCCTTGCCCGCTACAAGGTGGTGGACGTCTTCCGCCGGCATGGCGTGGCGCTGACCCTGCCGATCGAGGATTTCGCCGAGGTGCTGCCCGAGGAAAACGCCGCCCTTCCCCTGTCGCAGCGCGATGCCGAGGTGATGCTGGCGATGATCGACACCCGCTCGGCCCGGCTTGTCCGCGCCGTGGCGCTGGACGGCATGTCGGCCGAGGAAGCCGGTGAGACCGTGGGCCTGACGGCGGGTGCGGCACGGGTGGCGCTGCACCGGGCGATGCGGCGGCTTTCGGAATTTGCCGAAAGGATGATGCGATGACCCCCCGGCAAACCACCGAGGA
>JACZKR010000227.1 GCA_014859945.1 Paracoccaceae bacterium
GCGGCGCTGGCCCATGACGGGCTGCCCGCCGCCCTGCCCGGCCTGCCCACCCTTGCGGCGCTGGCCTATCTGGCGCTGGTGGCCTCGGCCCTGGCCTATATCCTGTTCTACGCGGTCCTGACGCTGGCCGGGGCGGGCAACCTGGGGCTTGTGACGCTGCTGGTGGCGCCGGTCGCCATCGTGCTGGGCGCGCTGATCTTTGGCGAAAGGCTGACCGCCGGGGCGCTGGCGGGCTTTGGCCTGATCGCGCTGGGGCTTCTGGTGCTGGATGGCCGCATTCCCCTGCCCCGGCGCCGCCCTGCGCCGTGATTTTTCCGCGTGAAATCCGCCGGCCTTCGGGCTACACCCCGCCGAGGCGCAGGGGGTAAGCGATGATCTACGCATCGGGCAGCGACTATCAGGCGGCGGCGCACAAGCGGGTCATGCTGTTCGGCATGTCGGGTCTGGGCAAGACCTATCTGTCGAACCTCTTGCGCGCGGCGGGGGGGTGGTTCCACTACTCGGTCGATTACCGCATCGGCACGCGCTACATGGACGAATTCATCGCCGACAACTTCAAGCGCGAAGCCATGAAGGTGCCGCTTCTGCGGGAACTGCTGCTGAGCGACTCGGTCTATATCGCCTCGAACATCACCTTCGACAATCTGGCGCCGCTGTCCACCTACCTTGGCAAGCCGGGCGATGCCGGGCGCGGCGGCCTGCCCTTCGCCGAATACCGCCGCCGGCAGGATCAGCACCGCGCCGCCGAAATCTCGGCCATGCTGGACACCACCCGCTTCATCGACCGCGCGCAAAGCCTTTACGGCTATCCCCATTTCATCTGCGATACCTCGGGTTCAATCTGCGAGGTGGTCGATGCCGAAAACCCCGCCGATCCGGTGATGGCCGAGGTGTCGGCCCATCTTCTGCCGGTCTGGATCAGGGGCAGCGCCGCCCATGCCGAGGAACTGCGCCGCCGCTTCGACCGCGCGCCGAAGCCGATGTATTACCGCCCCGATTTCCTGATGCAGGTCTGGGATGAATTCCTGGCCCGCGAAGGCAAGGCCCCCGATCAGGTGGACCCCGACGCCTTCCTGCGCTTCGGCTATGCCCGGCTTCTGGAAAGCCGCCAGCCCCGCTATGCCGCCATGGCGCGCTGGGGGGTGACGATGACCGCCGAAGAGGTGGCAGGGGTGCGCGACGCCCCGGGCTTTGACGCGCTGATCATGCGCGCCCTTGACCGCCGCCCGGACGAGGCATAACTCAGCCGCCTTCCCCCTCTGACCCGAGGATACCATGCCCATCACCCTGCCTTCGACCCTGCCCGCCTTCGACGTTCTGCGGAACGAGGGCGTCATGGTCATGTCGCCGGACCGGGCCGCGCATCAGGACATCCGGCCGCTGCGGATCGCTCTGCTGAACCTGATGCCCAAGAAAATCCAGACCGAGAACCAGTTTGCCCGGCTGATCGGTGCGACGCCCCTGCAGATCGACTTCCAGCTGATCCGCATGACCGAGCATCTGACCAAGAACACCGCCGCCGCGCATATGGAGACCTTCTACCGCCCCTTCGCCGAGGTCGAGGCGTCGGGTGAGAAGTTCGACGGCCTGATCATCACTGGCGCGCCGATCGAGCATCTGGCCTTTGAAGAGGTCACCTACTGGGACGAGCTGCGCCGCATCATGGACTGGACGCAGAGCCATGTCTTTTCCACCTTCGGCGTCTGCTGGGGCGGGATGGCGATGATCTATCATTTCCACGGCGTGCAGAAGCACATGCTGCAGGCCAAGGCCTTCGGCTGTTTCCGCCATCAGAACCTTGCCCCCACCTCGCCCTATCTGCGCGGCTTTTCGGATGATTTCGTCATCCCCGTCAGCCGCTGGACCGAGATGAAACAGGCCGAGATCAACGCCGCCCCCGGCCTGACCACGCTTCTGGGCAGCGCCGAGACGGGCCCCTGTCTGGTCGCCGATGAGGGGCACCGCGCGCTCTATATCTTCAACCACTTCGAATATGACAGCGACACGCTGAAACAGGAATATGACCGCGACGTTGCCAACGGCACGCCGATCAACGTGCCGATGAACTACTACCCCGACGACGACCCCACTCGCCCGCCGCTGAACCGCTGGCGCAGCCATGCCCATCTGCTTTACGGCAACTGGATCAACGAGATCTATCAGGGCACGCCGTTCGATCTGAACCAGATCGGGCGTTAGGGCGCGGCGGGATTGCAGGAACGGCGCCACGCAGGGCAAGGCCCGGCCGCCGGGCGGGCAGCCGCGGTTTGTGCCCCTTGATTGATGGCGCAGGAACGGCCGACGCCGCGCATCTTGGGAGGTTGCGGAATGCCCGCCCGGGGGGGCGGCCGGGCATTGCCCGGGCGCACTGCGTGCTTGATTCCCGGGCAGGAAGGCTTGCGGGGGCGCCCACTGCCCCTTCTGAACAACAAGCGCCTTCGGTGCCGGCGCGCGTTGCCTCGGGCCGCGCGCCGGGCCATAGTCGGGCAAAACGGAGGTTCCCATGACCCTGCCCTTCGACGGCGCCATCAGCCGCTTTTTCCGTGAAGAGGCCCCGAAGGCCGTCCGCAAGGCCATCGAGAAAGCCGGCAAGGATGATGTGCTGAACGCGCACTGGCCCTATGACGGCGAGATGCGCAAGAAGGACTATCAGGCCCATATGGACCTGTTGCAGATCGAACTGGTCAAGATGCTGGCCTGTTTCAAAGCCACCGGGCAGCGGGTGGTGGTGGTGTTCGAAGGCCGCGATGCCGCCGGCAAGGGCGGCACCATCGGCGTGATGCGGGAAAACCTGAACCCCCGCGCCTGCACCGTGGTCGCCCTGCCCAAACCCACCGAACGCGAGGCGGCGCAGTGGTATTTCCAGCGCTATGTCGACTGGCTGCCGGCGGCCGGCGAAATGGCGATCTTCGACCGCAGCTGGTACAACCGTGCCATCATCGAGCATGTCTTCGGTTTCTGCACCCCGGCGCAGCGTGAAAAGTTTTTCCGCCAGCTGCCCGAGTTCGAGCGGATGGTGGTGGACGAAGGCATCGTCCTTCTGAAAATCTGGCTGGAAGTCGGTCAGGCCGAACAGATGAAGCGCTTCCTTGACCGCGAAAGCGACCCCTTGAAACAGTGGAAGCTCAGTCAGATCGACGTGGACGGGCTGGCGAAATGGCAGCCCTATACCGAAGCCATTGATGAGACGATGGAACGCAGCCATTTCGACTTCGCGCCGTGGAACGTGGTGCTGTCCGATGACAAGCTGCGCGCCCGCATCGCCGCCTGCCAGCTGGTCCTGCGCAGCGTCGATTACAAGGGGCGCGACCTGAAGGCCATCGGCGAGGTGGACGGCAAGATCGCCGGCGGGCCGGAGATCAGGCGCAAGTGAAGCGCGGATACCATCACGGCAACCTGCGGCAGGCGCTGGTCGATGCGGCGCTGGACCTGATCGCGGCGCAGGGGCCGACCGGCTTTACCCTGTCCGAAGCGGCGAAGGCGGCCGATGTCACCCCCGCCGCCGTCTATCGCCATTTCGCCGGCCGCGATGACCTTCTGGCCGAGGTGGCGCGACAGGGCTTCGACATCTTCGCGGCGCTGATGGAATTCGCCTGGAACGACGGCAAGCCCACGGCTCTGGCGGCGTTCGAGGCGACGGGCCGCGCCTATCTGGCCTTCGCGCGCAAGTATCCGGGCCACTACATCGCCATGTTCGAGGCGGGGCTGAACTATGCCGCCCATCCCGGCCTGCAGGCGTTGGCGCAGCGGTCAAGCGCCGTGCTGGAACGCGCGGCGGCCGATCTGTCGCGCCACCTGCCCGCCGGGCGGCGGCCGCCGGCCTCGATGGTGTCGGCCCATATCTGGGCGCTGAGCCATGGGGTGGTGGAGCTGTACATGCGCGGCGCGGCGGCCGGACGCAGCCCCTTCGCCCCCGAAGACCTGCTGGAAAGCGGGTTGGGCATCTATCTGCGCGGGCTGGGCCTGCTGCCGCCCGATCAGTGATCGGCAAAGAGCGGCGCGTGCAGCGCCTGGATCATCCGGTGCAGTTCGGCGCGGCGGCGGCTGCCCTCACCTTCCGGCGCGCCAAGGCGGGCCAGCGCGGCGGTGCTGTGGAAGCGCTGAAAGAACAGCGCCGCCTCGGGCGCC
>JACZKR010000228.1 GCA_014859945.1 Paracoccaceae bacterium
CCCCTTGTGGGGGAGGGATGGGGAGGGGGAACCGCCTGATGTGCATCGGCATCCCCATGCAGCTGACCGCCGTTGACGGCATCGTCGGCCATGCCACCGACCGGGGCCAGCCGCAGCTTCTGGACCTGTCGCTGCTGCCCGGCGTGCGGGCGGGCGACTGGGTTCTGGGCTTTCTCGGCACCGCGCGCGAGGTGCTGGCCGAAGCCGAGGCGCTGTTGATCCTGAAGGCGCTGGACGGGCTATCCGACATCATGGCCGGCGGCGACGGCGGCGATGCCTTTGCCGATCTGGACGCCCGCAAGCCGCAGCTTCCCCCCCATCTTCAGGCCGCGCTGGACGCGGGCCTTGCCACAGGGTGACCCGATGCACGACCACGCCCCGCACGACCTGCCGCCCGCCGCCGCGCCCCATCCGCTTATCGCGCGGCTGACGCAGGAGTTCGGCTATCCCCGCCTTGCCCATGCCGACGACGTGGCGGCCTTCCTTGACCGGCCCGGAGTGCATTGCCTGTTCATCCCCGGCGATGCCCGGCGCAATCTGGAAACCGCCGATGCGGCGGTCATCCTGCCCGAGCTGCGGCTGGCCTTCCAGAACGCCTTCGACTGCGCGGTGATCGGCGACGCCATCGAGGCCGCCCTGCGTGAAGAATACCGCGCGCTGAAGACGCCGGGCCTGCTGTTCTTCCGCCAGACCGCCTTTCTGGGCGCGGTCGAGAAGGTCCGCGACTGGTCGGACTATCTGGCCCGCATCACGCATTTCCTGTCGCTCAAAGCCGCCTGAGGTCTGCCATGGTATCGCCCTTCACCCTGCCGCCCACCGGCTTCGGCCCCGGATCGCAGCCCGACCCGGACGGCGAGCTGCAATACATGACCATGCCTTCCGGCATGCGCACCTATTCCCCCCATATCCCCGAGGCCGGCGATATCGCGGCGCTGGCCGAGGCGCTGGCGATGCTGGCCGAGATGGCCGCGGCATGTGAGGTGGTGGCGCAAGGCGCCCCCCCGGTCAGCTTTGACCTTGCCGCCCTGTCGCCCGCGGCGCGGCGGGTGATGGCCGATGCGCTGGGTCAGGGCGAAGTGTCGATGAAGCTGCGCGGCCTGCCGGCCGTGATGGTGCAGGAAAGCGTCTTTGCCGGGGTCTGGATGCTGCTGGCCGCCGATATGGACATGGTTGAAATCGCGCCGGCGCCGGTGCTGGCGCGGACCCGCGCGCATCTGCCCCACAGCCCGGCGGTGGGGGTGCTGGCGCGGCGGGTGGCGGGGCTGGCCAATGCCCCGGCGATCCTTGCCGAACTGGTGGACAAGTCGCGCCACTACCAGCCCGGCCAGATGGCCCATGTCGTCAACCTCTCGCTTCTGCCGCACACGCCCGAAGACCTTGACTGGCTGGCCGAGGCCCTAGGCGAGGGCGCGGTGACCATCCTGTCGCGCGGCTACGGCAACTGCCGGGTCACCGCCTGCGCGCAGCCCCATGTCTGGAAGGTGCAGTTCTACAACTCTATGGACACGCTGATCCTTGATACCTACGAGGTCTGCGACATGCCCGAGGTCGCCCTTGCCGCGGCCGAGGATCTGGCCGACAGCGCCATCCGCATCCGCGACGTGATCGGGGCGATGCAATGACCCCCGGTTTCGAAGGCAGCTATCTGGGGGCCACCGACAAGATCAGCCCCCGCGCGATCATGGAATGCAAGATCTGCTGGACGCCCTATGACCCGGCCGAAGGCGACGACACGCGGCAGGTGCTGCCCGGCACCGCCTTTGCCGATCTGCCGGAAGACTGGTCCTGCCCGGGCTGTTCCGCCCCCAAGGCGCAGTTTCTGGTGCGCGAAGACCCGGGCGCCCCCGCCGCCGCCCTGATGGCGGAAATCGAGGCGCGGACGAAGGCCCTGGTTGCCGATTTCAATGAGGTCTTCCATTCCCGCATGCGCGACCTGCCGATGGTCAATCAGGCCCTGCAGGTGCAGGCCGTGGGGTTTCAGCCGCATGAAGGCGGGCTTCTGGGCATTCTGGTGGCGCCGTGGTTCATGAACCTGATCTTCCTGCCCGGGCCGGACCGCCCGGCGCTGGCCACCGGCGCCAAAGAGGTGCTGAACTTCCCCTCGGGCGCCTATGAATTCATGCATGCCTCGCGTGAGATGACCGGCCCCTACCTCGCCTGCGCGCTGTTTTCGCCGATGGGCGATTTCTCCAGCCAGTTGCAGGCGGTCGATGTGGCCCGCGCGGCGATGGCCGAACTCTTCAAACCCGAAAACCGCGCCGAGACCGACCGCGCCGCCGATATCCGCGCCGCGCGCGAGGCAGAACTGGCGCCGCCGCCCGAAGCCGAACCGCTTGACCCCGCGCCCTCGCGGCGCAAGCTGATCACCGGCGGTCTGTCGGGGGGGCCGGGCGCATGACCATGG
>JACZKR010000229.1 GCA_014859945.1 Paracoccaceae bacterium
GCAACTGGTCAGCCATTGGATTTCCCCTCCACATACCGCCGCTTCGCCTCTTCCTGACGCCGGAAGTCCCTGACCATTCCCTCGATCGCCACCTCGTCCGACTTGTCGGCATAGCGGAACTCGCTGTCCGCGTAGCGGTTGATTTCCTGCACCACCATCTCGACGGTGATCGGCGTCATCAGGCCGCGGATCATCGCCCGTTTCTCGTCATAAGGTTTGAACAGGAACAGGTCGGGGTTTTCCATCCATTCATCGGGCAGTTCGAAATCCATCGCCCGCACCTTCACCGCATCGGTGATGTTCTTGATCGCCCGGCCGGTAAAGCGTTCGTCCGCCTCCTGGATCGCCTTCAGATAGGCGCCCAGTCTGGCGATGGTGTCCAGGGGGCCGATGTCGGCCGCTACCCTGTCCCAGACCTTCACCAGCCCGGCCTCATGCGGGCGGGAATGGCCTTCGAAACTGTCGGCGACGGCCTTGCGGATTTCCTGCGCGGCGAAAAGGTCATGGTCGCCGACGGGGATCTGGTGGTTCTTGCCCAGCAGCAGGCTGAGGATGTCGATGTAATCCTCGCGCGTTTGGGGGCCGTCCACCAGAAACCGCGCCCCGGCGCGCTGGCGCAGGGCGTCATCGACGTTCTCGGGGTAATTGCTGAACATCCCGAAGGTGCAGTTGCCGCGCACCACGGTATTCGCGCCGGCAAAGGCCCCCATGAAAACCGCCGTCACCTCTTGCTGGCCGGCGCTGGACTGACGGTCGCCGCGCTTGCCCGCCACCTGATCAATGTCGTCGATGGTGCCAAAGCCGATGACCGTGGGGTCGATGACATTGTCGATGAAGGCCTTGGCGTTCTGGCCCGATTTGCCCTGATAGCTGTCGATCTGGTCGATACTGAAGTTCTGGTAGCGGAACGGATAGCCCGCCACCTTGCAGTAATCGTTCAGAAGCCCCGCCATCATCTGGATCAGCGTGGTCTTGCCGGTGCCGGGTTTGCCGTCGCCCATGAAGGTGAAGATAAACCCGCCCAGCTCGGCGAAGGGGTTCAGCCGCCGCTCGAAATCATAGGCCATCAGCATCTTGGCCAGTTTCATCGACTGGTATTTGGCGATGTGGTTGCCCACCACCTCATGCGGTTTCTTGAACTGCATGGTCAGCGCCCCGCCCTTGGCGGCACGGGCAGGCTTGAAGCCGGCGATGGTCAGCCCGTCGGCCTCGACCTTCCAGCTGGCGCCGGTGAAGGCGCCAAGGCGCGGCGCGGTCTGCGCCCGCAGCGCGACCTTCTCCATCAGCGCCTCGGCAAAGGCGGCAAGGGTGGCGACCAGCCGGGTTTCGTCGCTGGCGAAGGTGGCGATGTCCTGATCCAGCTCCCACAGCGCGCCCTGCAGGGCAAGAGGCGCATTGTCGGTCAGGATTTCCTCGACATCGCCCACTTCGACGGTGGTTGACCCCAGATGCGGCGCCAGCAGGAAGGCCGTGGCATTGGCGAAGGTATACAGCACCGCCAGCGCCTCGGCCGCCAGAAGCTCGGTAAATTCGGCGCGGCGCGGTTCGGGCAGGCGACCTTCGAGATTGGCCTTCTTCAGCTCCGCCAGCCCCGATTGCGCCGCCAGCGTCTCGCCCATGGCCAGCGCAATGGCCAGCCCCCGGCGCAGCGCCCCCAGCGCGCTGGCCTGAAGGGGCGAGACCAGCCCGTCGCCCAGCCCCTCGATCCGCTCCAGAAGCCGCACGCCGCCCGGCCGGGCGGTGGACCGCGTCGCCAGCCCCGGCGTGGTCGACCGGAAGCGCGGCCGCGTCCCGATGCCGGGGGAACGTTCGGCCGCCGGCTCGGCCACCGTGGCCTTGGCCAGACGCGGCGCATGGTCGAACCCGGTCAACAGGCCAAGCGCGGCCTCGTACTGGGCCTTCACCGCCTCTTCGCGCAGTTCCATCGTGTCACGCACCGTCATCACCCGACCTCCGCCTCATCCGCCCCCGAAAGGGCCTGCACCACGGTGCAACCCGGGGCCACCGCCCCATCTGCACCTTTCAAAATACTCCGGGGGTGAGGCCGCAGGCCGAGGGGGCGGCGCCCCCTTCTGCCGGCCCGCCCCGCTACACCGCCGGAATGATGCGCCCGCCCGCGCCCACCACGAACTTGCGCAGATCGCGCAGGCCGGGGGCGTTCAGGTCGGCCATGGCCTGATACGGGCGTTCGGGCAGGATCACCATGCGCTCGGTCCGCGTCGTGCCGGTGTCGGCGCCGGTCAGCGGGTCCAGCTTCCAGATCTGGCGGTTGGCGGTCGAAAACCAGCCGTCCTTCACATCTTCCTCGCGATCGCTGATCAGGTCCTCGACCGTCCAGACCAGCGCCCAATCCTCGCCGTCCGGGGCGTCGGCCTTGGCCAGCACGGTGGAAATCGGCCCCGACTGCAGGGTGAAATCCTTGGAATGCATCGGCCCCAGCGTCAGCCGGCGCAGGCGCTTGGGGTGCAGCGCCTCGAAATCCTTGTCAAAACCCTGCGCGATGGTCAGGAGTTTCAGCCCGGTCAGCGACTGCGCCATGATGCCCTGACTGACCAGCGGCCAGCGGCGGTCGTCATTCGGCAGGGGCTTCTTGCCGCTGTCCTGCACGTCCAGCAGATAGACCACCGGCAGGTTGGCCTGGGTGTCATAGACCGCCCAATGCACCAGGAAATGCCGCCGGGGGCCGACATCGCCGATCCATTGCGCGTCGGGGTCGTTGCGCGGCAGGAACAGGCCGCCGGCCAGAAGCGCCTCGTAGTAAAGCCGCTGCGACAGGGCGAACTGCAGGGCGCGCGGCACCGTCAGGTCGCGCACGATCTGGCGCACCATGCGGTCTTTCAGTTCCGCCTCTGACGCCATGCCGGCCAGATGCTTTTCGGCCTGCGCGGCGTCGATCGCCATCAGCATCAGTTCCTGCGCCACCGGAAAGCCGCTTTCGTGGCGGTCGAAGGTCAGCCGCGGCGTGCCCTCGGCCCGGCCGGTCATCAGGTATTTCCACGACAGCGCCGTGAAGGTGGCTGACAGTGCGGACAGATAGCGGCCAAGGATGCGCGCCTCGGTCCGGGTCAGCCTGCCCTCGGCCTCGACCTCGCCAGCGACGCGGGCCAGATGCTGGGTGATGCGGTCGAACTTGGCGAAGTAGCGGCGCAGGATGGCCGGGTCGTAAAGCTCGGCATGGTCGTTGACCAGCTGGTCTTTGATGGTGGGGTCAGCCATCGCGGTCTTGTCCTTCAGCGTCCAGCCACAACCACAGCCGGGCGGCCCGGTTGCGGGCATGCAGGCCGCGCCAGAGGTCGTTCGGCTCCAGCACGGCGTGATAGAGGCGCTTGTGCAGCGGACGGCAAAGGCAGCCGCCCAGCCACAGCATTGCGGCCACGGCAAGGCTTGCCGTGGCAGCAAGCGCGAAGGCATCAGCCGCATTCCCGACAGATAGCAGAGCGAGCGTCATCAAGATTGCGGCCAACAGCAAGGCGATTAGCCCAGCGCGGGCCGTCCGGCGGATATGACCGGCAAAGCCGGATGATCTGGTTTCGACCAGTTCAGGCACGCGGCCATCCCCATCTCTTGCGGATCGGCACAAGGGCCAGCGTGCAGCCCAGCCAAAGTTCCGTCCAACCTGACGGGAAGACCATGGCGAAGGCGTCTCCGCGCCAGACGAGATACGCGCTCAGCGCTAGAGACAAGGCTGTGATGACGGCCCAGGACCAGTATCTGTCGGCCCGTCCCCAATGCAGCCAAAGGATGGTGTCGATACAGAGCCAAAGGGCCCTGGCTGCGGTTCGCACCTCATCCCCCATACGCGTTCTTGTCATGCTTCTCGACAATCGCCGCGAACCGGCGGGCGAAGCGTTCATCCGCCTTCGCCTTCTGCTCCAGGATCTGCCGGGCGAACACCATGTGCCCCTCATGCGCTTCCAGCATGTCGGCCATCTTGTCATTGGTCGCAGCACCGATGGCGGCCATGGCGGCCTGCGCCTCCTGGTCCGTCTTCACGCCGATCTCGTTGATACGGTGGGCCACGTCCTGCTGCTGTGCGGTTTTCAGCGACGAGGTAAGCGCATCGTAAAGCACCACGCGCTGCTTGGTATCCGTCTGCAGCTTGTTGATCAGGACAAGCTGGGTGGCCGCCTGATTGGTCAGGCTGTCCACCCAGGTCTTGCCCTTCTCGATATAGCGTTCCAGCGTCTGGCTTTTCGCCAGTTGCACCTGTTCGTCCTGCACCAGCGCGTTGTAGCGGGCGTTCATCTCGGCCAGATCGGTTTCCAGCTTGGTGCGCGCGGCGGCGTCCATTTCGACGCTGATCTTGTTTTCCAACTCGATGATCCTGGGGTCCATCGCGGCGATCTCGGCCCGCACCGCTTCGAGCGACGCCACGGTGCCTTCGCGCTGGGTCAGGGTTTCGCCCAGATTGGCCTCGACCCGGGTTTTCTGCACGTTCAGCAGGTCAAGCTGGCCCTGCAGCAGCTTCACGATCACGTCGGACTTGCCGATCAGATCCTGCAGCTTGTCGTCGATGCTGGCGGTGCGCAGCCGTTCCTGCCGCAGCGATTCCGATTTCGCGCCCGAGAAGATGCCGACAAAGCTTTCCCAGCCGGTCTTCGAGCGCATCTCGTCGAAGTCCTTGGAAAAGCCCGCCGTCACATCGTCCAGCCCCATGATCAGCTCGGCGATATTGGCGTTCATCACGTCGGTGTGCTTGTGAACATCTTCCAGCGTGGCGTTTTCCACGTCGATGGCGGCCTCGCCGGCGTCTAACTTGGCGCGGCCGGCCTCGATCCTGGATGTGATCTCGGAGATCTTGGCCTGGGCGGCGGCAACCTGCTTCTGGCTTTCCTGAATCTGAGCGTCGAAATCGGCCATCGGGCCCTCCTGTGGAATCACTGTCACCATATGGTGAATGTAACGCGATTTTACATCACCCGGCTCACGGAAAATCGGATTGCCGGACCGGGGCGGGCGCGGCAGTCTGACCCCATGAGCGATGCCGATATCCTTGCCCAAGTCTCTGCCCGGCGCCAAGACCTTATTGGCCTGACGCAGGACCTGATCCGCATTCCCACGCTGAACCCGCCGGGGCGGAATTACCGGGCGATCTGCGATTATCTTGCCGCCCGGCTGATGGCGCAGGGCTGGGAGGTTGAGCTTTTGCGCGCCACCGGCGCACCGGGCGACAGCGACGCCTTCCCGCGCTGGAACATGGTGGCGCAGCTGCGGGCGGGGCCGGGCGACTGCGTGCATTTCAACAGCCACCACGATGTGGTCGAGGTCGGCCACGGCTGGACGCGCGACCCGTTCGGCGGCGAATTGGACGGCGACCGCATCTATGGCCGCGGCGCCTGTGACATGAAGGGCGGGCTTGCGGCCTCGGTCATCGCGGCCGAAGCCTTTGTCGCCGCCCGGCCCGGGTTTCGCGGAACCATCGAAATCTCGGCCACGGCGGATGAGGAAAGCGGCGGCTATGGCGGCGTGGCCTGGCTGGCCGAACGCGGCTATTTCAGCCCCGAGCGCGTCCAGCATGTCATCATCCCCGAACCCCTGCACAAGGACCGCATCTGCCTGGGCCACCGCGGCGTCTGGTGGGCCGAGATCGAAACCCATGGCCGCATCGCCCATGGCTCGATGCCCTTCCTCGGTGACAGCGCCATCCGCCACATGGGCGCGGTGCTGGAGGAGATCGAGGCGCGGCTTTACCCCCTGCTGGCCGGCAAGCGCACCGAGATGCCGGTGGTGCCCGAGGGCGCAAGGGCATCAACCCTGAACATCAACTCGATCCACGGCGGCGAGGCAGAGCCCGACCCCGGATCGGGTGCCCTGCCCACCCCCTGTGTCGCCGACCGCTGCCGCATCGTCATCGACCGCCGCTTCCTGATCGAGGAAGACCTTGCACAGGTGAAAGCCGAAGTGACCGAGGTGCTGGAGCGCGTGAAATCCCGCCGGCCCGGTTTCCACTATGACATCCGCACCCTGTTCGAGGTGCAGCCCACCATGGCCCCCCGCGATGCGCCGGTGGTGCGGTCCACCGCCGCGGCCATTCAGGCCGTGCTGGACCGGATGCCGGATTTCGTCGTCTCACCCGGCACTTATGACCAGAAGCACATTGACCGCATCGGAAGGCTGTCGAACTGTATCGCCTATGGGCCGGGCCTGCTGCATCTGGCGCACCAGCCCGACGAATGGGTGGGCGTTCAGGATATGGAAGACAGCGCTCGGGTTATGGCGCTGGTGCTGGCCGATCTGTTGGCGTAGGGGCGCTGCCCCTCGGCCCGTGCCGGGCCTCACCCCGGGATATTTCCCGAGAGAGGATGGGGGAAGGGTTCATCCTCTCTCTGAAAATATCCCGGGGTCCGGGGCGGTGCCCCGGTCCGCCGTCTCACACGGGAATGTTGTCGATCAGGCGCACCCCGTCCAGCCAGGCGGCGGCAAGCATGCGGCGGGGCTTGCGCGGGTCGTCCGACGGCATCAGCGTTTCGGCATCGCGCAGTTCGATATACTCCACCCGCTCAAACCCCGCGCTGCGCAGGGTTTCGGCGGCCTCGCGGATGGCCATGCGGTCGGACTGGCCGGCGCGGATATCCTCGGCCGCCGTGGTGATGGCGGTGTAGAGCGTGCCGGCGATGGCGCGGCCTTCCGGCGTCAGCCGCACGTTGCGCGAAGACATGGCCAGACCGTCCGCCTCACGGATCGTCTCGCAGCCGACGACCGTCACCGGCAGGTTCAGGTCACGCACCAGCCGCAGGACGACCTGCAATTGCTGCCAGTCCTTCTGGCCGAAATAGCCGCGGTGGGCCTCGGTCATGCCGAACAGCTTGGTGACCACGGTTGCCACCCCGTCGAAATGGCCGGGGCGCATGCGGCCTTCCAGCGGTTCGGACACCCCGCCCACCGAAACCGTGGTGATGAAGCCGTCGGGATAGACTTCACCCACATCCGGGGCAAAGACCGTGTCGACCGGCACACCCGACAGAAGCTGTGCGTCGGCTTCCAGCGTGCGGGGGTATTTCTTCAGGTCGTCGGGGTTGTTGAACTGTTTGGGGTTCACGAAGACCGTGGTGATCACCCTGTCGCATTCTGCCCGCGCGCGGCGGGCCAGCGACAGGTGGCCTTCGTGAAGTGCGCCCATGGTGGGGACCACGCCCACCATCTCACCGGCCGCGCGCCAGGCCCGGACCCTTTGGCGCAGTTCCGCGACGGTGCGGATGATCTCGGTCATTTCTTGTCTTTCGCGGGCAGGACATCGGCGAAGGAATGTTCCTCGGCCGGGAAGGCGCGGCTGCGCACCTCGGCGGCATAGGCGGCGATGGCCTCATCGGCGGCGCGGCCCAGTTCGGCGTAGCGCTTCACGAATTTCGGGCGGAAATCGGTGAACAGGCCCAGCATGTCGTCGATCACCAGAACCTGGCCGTCGCAATGCACCCCGGCGCCGATGCCGATGGTGGGAATGGTCAGCGTCTGGGTGATGCGGGCGGTCAGCCCGGCGGGCACCTTCTCCAGCACGACCGAGAAGGCGCCGGCGGCTTCGACCGCGCGGGCGTCCTGCATCACGGTTTCGGCCTCGGCGTCGCGGCCGACCACCTTGTAGCCGCCCAGCGTGTTCACGGCCTGCGGGGTCAGCCCGATATGGGCCATCACCGGCACGCCGCGGCGGGTCAGGAAGGCGATGGTTTCGGCCATATGCGCGCCGCCTTCCAGCTTGACCGCCGGGGCGCCGGTTTCGGCGATCAGCCGGGCGGCGTTGCGGTAGGCCTGCTGGGGGCTTTCCTCATAACTGCCGAAGGGCATGTCGATGACGGCCATCGCCCGCGACAGGCCGCGGACCACCGAGCGGCCGTGCAGGATCATCATCTCCATCGTCACGCCAAGGGTCGAGGGCATGCCGTGCAGCACCATGCCGACCGAATCTCCCACCAGTGCGATATCGCAGTGCGGATCGACCAGACGCGCCATCGGCGTGGTGTAGGAGGTCAGCACCACAAGGGGCTGGCCGCCCTTTCGCGCGCGGATATCGGGCGGAAGGACGGGGCGAAGGGGGGAAGTCGCGCTCATGCCG
>JACZKR010000230.1 GCA_014859945.1 Paracoccaceae bacterium
GCTGGGCGGTGGGGCCGGCGCTGGCCTATCTGGTGCTGCGCGCCTTCCGCCGCTGGGACAACCGCATCTTCGCCTGGTACCTGATGCACGACTACGCCTACACCGCGCAGGCCCGCGGCGCCAACCCGCCCGAGCTTGAGGCGCGGATGGCCGCCTTCCGTACCCGCATCGCCGATGCGCTGGCCTCCGGAGTGGATGAGGTGCTGGTGGTCGGCCATTCCTCGGGCGCGCATCTGGGCGTGTCGATCCTGGCCGATCTGATCCGCGCCGGCCTGCCCTCGGCCCGTCCGGCGCTGTCCTTCCTGACGCTGGGCCATGTGGTGCCGATGGTGTCCTTCCTGCCCGAGGCGCGCAAGCTGCGCGGCGATCTGGCCTTCCTGTCGACCCGCGACGACATCACCTGGGTCGATGTGACAGCCCCCGGCGACGGCTGCGCCTTCGCGCTTTGCGATCCGGTCAGCGTTTCGGGCGTCGCGCCCGAAGGCAAACGCTGGCCGCTGGTGATCTCGGCCGCCTTCACCCAGACGCTTTCGCCCGCCCGCTGGAAGGAACTGCGCTGGCGCTTCTTCCGCCTGCATTTCCAGTATCTCTGCGCCTTCGACCGGCCCGGCGACTACGACTATTTCCGCATCACCGCCGGGGCGCAGACGCTGGGGCAGCGCTATGAAGGCCGGCCTGCGTCGAAAAGCCGGATCGAAACCCCGCTTTCGGGCTATAGAACCACCGTATGAGGCCCCCGAAACCCGCCCCGCGGCCCGACCGCGTTTCGCTGCTGCGCTATCTGCGCCTGTTCCGCCATGACATCCTTTCGGCCCAGCCCGCCCGGCTTTACCGCGCCTGGATGGCCGAATTCCGCACCCCCTTCTTCCGCAGCTACCTGTGCAACGACCCCGCGCTGGTGAACCGGGTTCTGGTCGAACGGCCCGACGATTTCCCCAAGTCGAACCGGATACGCGAGGGGCTGAACCCCCTTCTCGGCAATTCGGTCTTCGTGACCAACGGCGAGGTGTGGAAGCGCCAGCGCCGCATCATCGACCCCGCCTTCGAAGGCGGCCGGCTGCGTGACACCTTTCCCGCCATGGTCGCGGCCGGGCAGGCGGCAGCGGCGCGTCTGACCGAAGGCGTGACCGAGGTCGAAGAGGTCGCCAGCCACGCCGCCGCCGATGTGATCTTCCGCACGCTCTTTTCGATCCCGATCGAGCATGAGGTGGCCCAGAAGGTCTTTCGCGAATTCCGCGCCTATCAGCGCACCCAGCCCATCCTGAACCTGGCTGCCTTCCTGCCGCTGCCGCGCTGGTTTCCCCGCTTTCACCGCCGGTCCACCATACGCTCGGCCGCGCTGATCCGCCGGCTGATCGCCGGGCTGTGTGAGGCGCGGGCGGCCCAGATCGCCGCCGGCACCGCGCCCGACGATCTGGCCACCAAGATCATGACCACGCCCGACCCCCAATCGGGCGAACTGTTCACCACGGCCGAAATGGTCGATCAGGTGGCGATCTTCTTCCTGGCGGGCCACGAAACCTCGGCCTCCGCCCTCGCCTGGGCGCTTTACCTTCTGGCCCTTCATCCGCAGGCCCAGGACCGTGTCGCGGCCGAGGCGGCGGCCTTCGGTGACGCCCCCGATTTCGCCGCCGTCAGCCGGCTGAAATTCACCCGCGATGTCTTCCGCGAGACGCTGCGGCTTTATCCGCCGGTGCCGATGATGGTGCGCCAGAACCTCTGCCCCGAGAGTTTCCGCGACCGCCCCGTCGCGCCGGGCGCGCAGA
Source organism: Paracoccaceae bacterium (assembly GCA_014859945.1). GTDB lineage: Bacteria > Pseudomonadota > Alphaproteobacteria > Rhodobacterales > Rhodobacteraceae > Fuscibacter. The sequence goes on from JACZKR010000230.1 coordinate 1,767, forward strand.
TCGTGCTGTCGCCCTGGCACCTGCACCGGCATGAACGCATCTGGCGCGACCCCGACGATTTCGACCCCGACCGCTGGCAGACCGAGGAAAACCGCGCCTGCGCCCGCGACGCCTTCATCCCGTTCTCGGCCGGCCCCCGCGTCTGCACCGGCGCGGGCTTTGCCATGGTCGAAGGGCCGCTGTTGCTGGCCATGCTGACCCGCGACTTCCGGTTTGAACGGACCGAAGACCCGGTTCCCGTCGCCCATCTGACGGTGCGTGCAAGGGACGGCATCCGCCTGCGCCTGACCCGGCGCGCAGAGCCGGAGTCCTGAAAAACTCCGGCCCGGCTTCCTTGAAGAACCCGCGGCCTACACCCCCAATTTCACCCATGCCGCATTGCGTTTTGCGGATCTGACGCAGGCGTCGACGAAGGCGACGCCTTCGAGGCCTTCTTTCAGGCCGGGGAAGGTTGTGCCCTCGGGCGGGGTTGTGCCGTCGCGGCGGGCGATGAT
>JACZKR010000231.1 GCA_014859945.1 Paracoccaceae bacterium
GCGTTGGACAGGATCACCTCATCCACCGCGCCCGGATCAAGCCCGGCATCGGCCAGCACCGCGCGCAGGACAGGCGCCGCCAGACCCTCGATCCGCAGCCGGGCAAAGGCGCCGCCGCGCGGCACCACCGCCGTCCGTCGCGCCGCAAGGATCACCGCCATGGCAAACCCCCGATGTCAGCCGCTATGCGTGACAGATCGGTCTTGCCCGAGGCCAGCACCGGCCAGTCCACCCGCCAGATCACCGCGCGCGGCGCCTTGAGCGGCCCCAGCCGGTCGCGGCAGGCGCGCAGCACGTCCCCTTCCGCCGCCGGATCCCCGGTACAGACCGCCACCAGAACCTGACCGCGCAGCGCGTCAGGCCGGGGCAGCACCGCCGCCCGGGTGACGCCGGGCAGGCTTTCCAGAAAAGCCTCGACCTCTTCGGGAAAGACGTTCTGATCGGCCACGGTCACCATGCGCCCCGCCCGTCCGGCCAGCCGCAGATGGGGGCGGTCCAGCCGGCCCATCTCACCCACCGTCAGCCAGCCGTCCTGCCAGCGGGCGCTGCCGGGATCGTCGCCGGCATAGCCCTGAAACAGATAGGCGCTTTGCACCCAGACCTCGCCCACATGGCCATCAGGCAGGTCACGGCCCGCCGGATCGCGCACGGCGATCCGCACGCCGGGATAGGCGGTGCCAACCGAATCCTCGGGCGTGGTGTCATCGGCCAGCGTGATGAAACTCGCCTCGGCCGCGCCATAGAATTCGCGCAGCGCCGCCGCCGGGGCCACGGCCCGCAGGGCGGCACGCAGGGCGGGATCAAGCTTGGACCCGCCCACCACCACCAGCCGCAAGGCAGGCAGCAACGGCCCCCCGGCATCCGCCATCAGGCGCAGTTGGGCCGGGGTGGCATAGACGACCTCAACCCGACCGGCGGCCAGCGCAGCGCGCTGCCGGTCGGGGCGCAGGCCGTCCAGCAGGTGCAGATCGGCGCCCAGTTCAAGCGCCTCCAGCGCGCCGTAAAGCGACAGCGAATGCATCAGCCGCCCGGGCACCGCCACGGCCACACCGGGGCCAATGCCGAAGAGCCGGGCGTTCACGGCGAAACCGGCCCGCCACGACTCCACGCTGCGCAGGATGCGCCGTGGCTGGCCGGAGGAGCCGGAGGTCAGCGTTTCAAACGCACCCGGGCCGGCGACAACCGGAGCATCCCCGCCGATGCGGAACCCTGACCCAAGGGCCAAGGCCGCCATCAGCGCCGCCGCCCCGGGCCGGTCGGCGATCAGCGCGGTGCCTGCAACCGGATGCAGCGCCACCGCAACCCCGGCCTCCCACAGCCGCGCGGCGGGATGCAGGGCAAAGCCACCTGCGGCCAGCTTAGCGCTTGCCGACAAGCGAGGCCATCCGCCGCAGCGCCAGCAGATACCCTTCAGTCCCAAAGCCTGCGATCACACCTTCGGCCCGGCCCGAGACATAGGAGTGGTGGCGGAACGCCTCGCGCTTGTGGATGTTCGAAATATGCACCTCCAGCACCGGGCCTTCATAGGCGTTCAGCGCGTCCAGAATGGCGATCGAGGTGTGCGAATAGGCGCCGGGGTTGATGATGATCCCGGCCGCATCGGTGCGGGCAAGGTGAATCCAGTCCACCAGCTGCCCCTCGTGGTTCGATTGCAGGGCGCGCACCGCCAGCCCCAGTTCCTCGCCCAGATCGGCCAGTGCCGAGGCCACATCCTCCAGCGTCTCACGCCCGTAGATTTCAGGCTGGCGCAGGCCCAGCAGGTTCAGGTTGGGGCCGTTCAGAACGAAAATGGGCTTGGTCACCGGGGCACCTTTCTTTTGGCGCGACCTTAGCCGATCCGCCGGTTCAGGCAAAGCCGCCGCACAAAAAGACGCGCGCCCGTTGCCGGACGCGCGCAAGGGTCGCCTTCGTGGGGACGAGCCGACAGGGATGTAGCTCAGGCGACTTTCTCAAGAGCCACTTCGGGGGCGATGCCAAGGGCACGCACAACCTCGCGGGTCAGGTTCGGACGGTTCAGGGTGTAGAAGTGCAGGTCTTCGACGCCACCCTCGATCAGCTTGTCGCAAAGCGCGGTGCAATGGGCAAGCGCCAGCAGGTCTTCGCGCCCGTCGCGGGCGGCGGTGGTGAAAGCCTCATCCAGCTTCTGCGGCACACGGGCGCCGCAGCGGGCGGCGAACTTGCGCACGCCCGACCAGCTTTGCACCGGCAGGATACCGGGGATGATCGGGGCGGTGATGCCGGCCTTGGCGCAGGCATCGCGGAAGCGGAAGAAGGTGTCGGCCTCAAAGAAGAACTGGGTGATCGCGCTGGTGGCGCCGGCGTCGATCTTGCGCTTCAGCCAGGTCACGTCCTGCGCGCTGTCCGAAGCATCGGGATGCGGCTCGGGGTAGGCGCCGACGCGGATCCTGAACTTGCCGGTCTTGGCCAGCGCATTCACCAGATCGGCCGAATTGGCAAAACCCAGCGGATGGGCCACGAAACGCTCGGCGCCCTGGGGGGCATCGCCGCGCAGCGCCACGATCTCACGCACGCCGGCGGCATGGTAGCTTTCGGCAATGGCCAGCGTCTCGGTCTTTGTCGCGCCGACGCAGGTCAGATGGGCCGCAACGTTCAGGCCATAGTTGCGGTGGATCGTCGCCACCGCGTCATGGGTCAGGGTGCGGGTCGTGCCGCCCGCGCCGTAAGTGACCGAGACGAATTCCGGCATCATCGGGGCCAGCGCCTGCACCGTCTCCCACAGGCGGAACGAAGCGTCCAGCGACTGCGGCGGGAAGAACTCGAACGAGATGCGCGGGGTGGTCATGGGATTCTCCTTGGTCTTGCCCCTTTCTCTCAGATTCGGCATTGTGAGACCAATTCATAATTCTCACGATGATCATGAGGTTCGTCGCATGTATGTCGAGCTGCGCCACCTGCGGACCATCCGCGCCATTCATCAGGCCGGCGGGCTGGCCCGGGCGGCCGAGATGCTGAACATGACGCAATCGGCGCTGTCGCATCAGGTGGCGGGGCTTGAGGATCAGGTGGGGATGGAGTTGTTCGTCCGCCGGTCGAAACCCATGCGCCTTTCGGCAGCGGGGGTGCGGATGCTGCGCGCGGCCGAACGGATATTGCCCGAGATCGCAGCGCTGGAAGAGGAATTCCGCGCCCTGCAATCGGGCAAGACCGGCCGGCTGCACATTGCCATCGAATGCCACGCCTGTTTTGACTGGCTGTTCCCGGTGCTGGAACTGTTCCGCCATTCCTGGCCCGAGATCGACGTCGATATCCGCGCCGGGCTAGCCTTTGATGCGATGCCGGCGCTGAACCGGGAAGAGGTGGATCTGGTGATCTCCTCCGATCCGGTGGACCTGCCGGGCATCACGTTCAACCCCTTGTTCGATTATCACCCGACCTTCGTCGCCCCGGCAAACTTTCCGAATTGCGCCAAACCCATGATCGAGGCCGAGGATTTCCGCGATCAGGTGCTGATCACCTACCCAGTGGGGCGCGACAAGCTGGATGTCTTCACCGAACTGCTGACACCCGCCCGCGTTGAACCCCGGGCGCAGCGCACAGCGGAACTGACGGCGGTGATCCTGATGCTGGTGGCGGCGGGGCGCGGCGTGGCGGTGCTGCCCGACTGGGTGCTGCGTGAGGTCAAGGGCAATGCCGACTACATCACCCGCCCGCTTGGCCCGGGCACCATTACCAAACGCCTTTACGCCGCCACCCGCAGCGAAGATGTCGCGCGGCCCTATATGGCGCATTTCCTGCGGCTGGCGCGGACGGAGCCGGTGAAGCTGCAAAGAACGTGAACCGCGGCGGGCTTTGTGGCACAGTGGCGCAAACCGCCCGGTGGCAGCATGCGTTGGCTTGCGCTTGTCCTTGGACTGACCGCATTTCCCGCCGGGGCGGAGACCTGCCGCCTTGCGCTGGCGCTGGCCATCGACGTGTCACGCTCGGTCGATGACAAGGATTATGCGCTGCAGACCGACGGGCTGATCGCCGCGCTGGAAGATACCGCGGTGCGCCGGGCCTTCTTCGATGCCTCGGGCGAGGTGGCGCTGGCGATCTATTACTGGAGCGGGACCAGCCATCAGCAACCGGTTCTGGACTGGACCCGGATTCTGGCGCCCGCCGATCTTGAGGGCGTGGCGGCGGCGCTGCGGGCCGCCGAACGGCCGCCGCAACGCATGGCGACGGCGCTGGGGGCGGCGCTTCAGCACGGCCACGACCTGCTGGAACAGGCGCCCGACTGCCGGCGGCGGGTGCTGGATATGGCCGGCGACGGGCGCAACAACGAAGGCCCCGGACCGGGGCAAATCTTTGCCGATGCCGACTTTGCCGGCATCACCGTGAACGCGCTTGCCATCGGCGAACATGAAAGCGGGCTGCGCGCCTATTTCGAGGCCGAGGTTCGCCGCGGCCCCGGCTCTTTCGTCGAAATCGCCGACCGCCAGAGCGATTTTCCCACCGCGATGCGGCGCAAGCTCTTGCGCGAACTGGCCGAAACCTTTGCCGCCGCACCCGGCGCCTGTGATTGCCCGCCGGTGCGGCCGGGATCATCCTCGTCCCGGTAAGGTCCGGGGGGCGGGTTGCCCCCCGGGGCGCCTGCCCCTCAGTCGAAATAGACCGAGAAGCCAACCGTCACCATGTCGGTATCAAGGTCCTGTTCAACCCAACGGCCCGAGGTGCCAAGGTCATAGCGGTCCGTGCCATAGTCGGCATGGGTCAGCTCGATCCGGGCATTGATGTTCGCGGTCATCGGAATCTCGGCACCAAGGCCGATGATCCAGCCGGTCTTGGTATCGGACCCTTCGATGACAGAGCCGCTCATCTCATGCGCCGCCCCGATTTTCGACACGGCCAGCCCGGCCTTTGCAAAGACAAGCGCATTGCCCAGCGGAAGGCCGATGCGGGGCGTCAGGGCGAACTGGTTCTGCACCTCACGCGTGAAGGGCGGAACCGTGCCCTCTTCCACCGACCGGGTCGAGGTTTCGCTGCCGCCAAAGCCGATCAGCGACGCCTCGGCCCCCAGTATCCAGCCGCCCATGTCCCAGGACCGGCCCAGATGCAGCCCCCCGCCCAGCGCATTCACCGAAAGGTCCTGAACATCGAAGCCGGCATATCCGTTGCGCGGGGTGTAGGCGGTGTAGTCGCCTCCGGCATCCACCGCGGCCAGACTGCCGCCGATGTAGAAGCCGGTGAAATCCTGAGCGCCCGCCGCGAACGGCGCCCCGGCGCAAACCGCGCAAACCCCCAACCGAAGACCAAGATCACGGATCGTCATGGCACTCTCCTCTTGCCTTGCTCACGGGCAGAGTCTGTCACAGCCATCAGGGGTCCGCGCTGATCCGGGTCATATCGGATTCGAATTATTGAATATATAATGGTCGGGGAAGCCATCATCCCCCGCCGGCCTTGCCGCCCGGGCGCGGGTCGGGCTTTCCTTCCGGCGCGTTTGCCGCTAGACGGCCTGCCTGAAACCCGGGAGTCTTCGCCATGCAGGGCAGCGCCAACCTTAACCTGATGATCAAGGCCGCCCGCCGTGCGGCCAAATCGCTTGTGAAGGACTTCCGCGAGGTCGAGAACCTTCAGGTCTCATCCAAAGGCCCCGGCGACTTCGTGTCGAAGGCCGACCGTGAGGCCGAACGGCTGATCAAGGAAGAGCTGATGGGCGGCCGTCCGACCTATGGCTGGCTGGGCGAGGAAACCGGCGAGGAGCCGGGCCAGGACCCGACCCGCCGCTGGATCGTCGATCCGCTGGACGGAACCACCAACTTCCTGCACGGCATGCCGCATTGGGCGATTTCCATCGCGCTGGAACACAAGGGCGAGATTGTCTCGGCCGTTGTCTATGACCCCGCGAAGGACGAAATGTTCTGGGCCGAAAAGGGCTCGGGCGCCTGGCTGAACGACAGCCGCCGCATCCGCGTGTCGGGCCGCCGGTCGATGTCCGAGGCGGTCTTTGCCACCGGCGTGCCGTTTGGCGCGAAAAAGACCCTGCCCGCTACCCTGCAGGATCTGGCCCGGCTGATGCCCGCCTGCGCCGGCGTGCGCCGCTGGGGCGCGGCCTCGCTTGACCTGGCCTATGTCGCGGCCGGCCGCTTCGAAGGCTATTGGGAGCGGGAGTTGCAGCCCTGGGACATCGCCGCCGGGCTGCTGCTGGTGCGTGAGGCCGGCGGCATGACCGGCCCGGTCCGCGAAGGCGCCGACATTCTGGAAAAGGGCGCGGTGATCGCCGCGAACGAGGCGCTGTTCGACAGCTTCGCCCGCGTTCTGCGCGACCAATAAGGCGGGGGGGCGTCGCGCCCCGCCTTGCCTAGTGCTTGTCGGTCTTGGCTGCCAGCAGGTCCATCAGCGCCAGAAGCACGCCCGAGCAGACGAAGGTCAGGTGGATGATCACCATCCACATCAGCGTCGATTCCGAGGCGCCATGCCCGACCCCGGCCTTGCCCAGCGACATGAAGACCTTCAGCAGGTGAATCCCCGAGATCGCCACGATCGAGGCGATCAGCTTCATCTTCAGCCCCGAGAAATCCACCTTGCCCATCCATTCGGGCCGGTCTTCGTGGTCGCGGTGGTCGAACTTGGACACAAAATTTTCGTAGCCCGAGAACAGCACGATCAGCAGCAGGTTGGCCGCAAGGCTGAGGTCGATCAGCGTCAGCGCCGCAAGGATCGCCTCATCCGCCGCCATCGTGAAGGTTTTCGAGGCGTAATAGACCAGTTCCTTGACGAAGGTCACCGCCATCATGCCAAGGCTGACGACCAGCCCCAGATACATCGGCGCCATCAGCCAGCGCGAGGCGAAAAGGCCATTCTCGAATCTCGTCTCCATGGAACGGCGTCCGCTGGTCATGATCATCCTCGGCTGCGGGTTTCTGCATCTGCGGGATAGGCAAAGTCCGCGCAAAAGGAAAGGCCCCGGATGGGCGTTGACATGCAGGCATTTACCTGCATATTAGAGGGCAGGAGAATGACAATGGATGCCGACAAGGTCTTCAGGGCATTGGGCGACCCGACCCGGCGCAAGGTGCTTGACCTTTTGTGCGCGGAGAACGGTCAGACGCTGGGCCAGCTGTGCGAGCAGCTGGCGATGGCGCGGCAGTCGGCCACCCAGCACATCGGCATTCTGGAAGAGGCCAATCTGATCAGCACGGTCCGGCGGGGCCGCGAGAAGCTGCATTACATCAACCCCGTGCCGCTGCACGACATCTATGAACGCTGGGTCCGCAAGTTTGAAACGCAGCGCCTGACGCTGCTGCATGACCTGAAGCAACAGCTGGAAAGGGAACCGGAATGACCGCCGAACGCACAAGCTTCGTCTATGTCACCTTCATCGCGGCCGCGCCCGAGAAGGTCTTCGAAGCCATCACCAGCGCCGATATCTCGGCCCGCTACTGGGGCCATTCCAACGTGTCGGACTGGCAGCCCGGATCGCGCTGGCAGCATGTCCGCACCGAAGGCGGCACCGTGGAGCTGACCGGCAAGGTGGTGGAACACAGCCCGCCCTCGCGGCTGGTCATCAGCTGGGTCAACGTCTCGCAGGAAGCCGATCCGCAGGCCTACAGCCGCGTGACCTTCGAGGTGATCCCCTATGACGGCATGACCAAGCTGATCGTCACCCATGACGACCTGATCCGCGGCAGCGGCATGGAGCAGGGCGTGACCAAAGGCTGGCCCATCGTGCTGTCCAGCCTGAAGAGCTATCTGGAAACCGGACAGGGGCTGAACGTCTTTGCCAAGGCCAAGGCGGCCTGAATGGACACGGCACCCTACACCCGCGGCTGCGCCTGCGGGGCCTTGCGCTATGCCCTGAAGGGGGGCCTGTCGAACAGACGCACTGCCAATGCCGCGATTGCCAGCGCCGCAGCGGCACCGGGCACAGTTCCTGGCTGGTCTTTGCCGAGGCGCCGGTCAAGGTGACCACTGGCCCGGTCCGCCACTGGGCCTCGATGGGCGAGGGCGGCACCGAAAAGCGCCACGCCTTCTGCCCGACCTGCGGCACCCCGGTCTTCATCGCCTTCGCGGCGATGCCCGGCCTGATCGCGATCACGGCCGCCAGTCTGGACGACCCGTCCCGCTTTGCACCCCGCCAGGTGACCTGGGCCAGTGCCGCCCAGGGCTGGGATGCGCTGGCGGCAGGACTGACCGTCCATGCGAAGATGCCGATGCCGGCCTGAAACGCAAAAGGCCCGCCAACCGGCGGGCCTTTCCATCTGCACAGGGGCAGGATCAGTTCTTGGCGTAGTATTCGACGACCAGGTTCGGTTCCATCTGAACCGGATAGGGCACGTCGGACAGGCCGGGGGTGCGGACGAACTTGGCGACCATCTTGTTGTGGTCAACTTCCAGGTAGTCGGGCACGTCACGCTCGGTCAGGGCGACAGCTTCCAGAACCAGCGCCATCTGCTTGGACTTCTGGCGCACTTCGATGATGTCGCCTTCCGAAACCTTGTAGGAGGCGATGTTCACGCGCTTGCCGTTCACGGTCACATGGCCGTGGTTCACGAACTGGCGGGCGGCAAAGACGGTCGGCACGAACTTGGCGCGATAGACCACGGCGTCCAGACGACGCTCCAAGAGGCCGATCAGCATCTCGCCGGTGTCACCCTTCACACGCTCGGCTTCGGCATAGATCTTGCGGAACTGCTTTTCCGTCAGGTCGCCGTAGTAGCCCTTCAGCTTCTGCTTGGCGCGCAGCTGGGTACCGAAGTCCGACAGCTTGCCCTTGCGGCGCTGGCCGTGCTGGCCGGGGCCATATTCACGCTTGTTCAGGGGCGACTTCGGGCGGCCCCAGATGTTTTCGCCCATGCGGCGGTCGATCTTGTACTTGGCAGAGGTGCGTTTGGTCACCGCTGATCTCCTTCGAATTCGTGAAGGGCGTTGTCCTTTCCTTCGGCCGTCTTTGGCCTCGGGCGACAGGCTTCCCCTTGCGGGGTCCACCAACACCAATGAAAAGCCCCGGGAGTGACCCGGGACTGCGCGCGTTTAGCCCCGGGGGCGGGCAGAGTCAACACCTCCCCGGGGCGCTTGTCAGGCGGCCATTTCGTGCCGCAGGATCGCCGCTTCCGATGCCGACAGGTTGCGCCGCGCATAATCGCCATAGGAATGCGGGTTGCCGGCAAGCTCTGGCATCAGGCCAAGAAGGCCCTGCCGCTGCACCGGGTCCAGGGTATCCAGCGCGGTGTTCGACGGATGGAAGCTTTCGGTTTCCAGCCCGTTCGCCCAGACCACGTTGTGCGCCTCAAGCATCACATGGACATAGGTCACCTCGCGCAGCGCGTGATCGACGCAGATCGTCTGGTCGTTCAGCAGGTCTTCGGCCGCCACCAGCACCTCGGGCGTGTTGAACAGCGCCATCGCCGCCGCCCCGCGCACCAGCATCCGGTGCTGCGGCGACACCAGCAGATCCTGATCGGGGCGGTCAAAGCCCAGCGCCTGTGACTTGAAGCGGATCGGCCGCAGATGCGGCATGGCGTAAAGCCGCGCCCCCGTCATCCGGCGGTGCCCCGTCCAGACCACCGGCTGCGGGCCATTGTCGCGCGTCAGGATCCGGTCACCCGGCCGCAGGTCCATGATCAGCCGGCTGCCGCCCGGCGTGGCAATCCGCGTGTCGGGCGTAAAACAGATGACGCCACCCGCCACCCGCGCCCCCGCCGCAAGATGCGTGCGGTCCAGCGCCGTGCGCACCACCCACAGATCCTGATCGGGTGGAGGAAGATCACCCACCATCATCAGCAGCCGCGCCCCGGTATCGGGCACGGGAATAAGCGTTACCGTGAAACTCTGATGCCCGTCGGTGACGATGGAGCTCTGATCGGCCAGTTCGGTCGTCGCTTCCTCTGCCTCTTCCTCAGGTCCGGTCCCCAC
>JACZKR010000232.1 GCA_014859945.1 Paracoccaceae bacterium
CTGCAGATCTATGACCCGACCTGCCCCGGCAACCGCGCCGAGGTGGCGCTGGCCGATTTCGCGCAGGTCTATGCCGGGCGGCTTTTGCGTGCCGCCGCGCCGATGGCCGCACTTGAGGCCCGCCATTCCGCCGCGGCAAAACCCCGCCACTGGTTCTGGGGCGAGTTCGCCGGCTATCGCCGCCAACTGGCCGAGGTGGGTGCGGCCTCGCTGGTGGCGAACCTGCTGGCGGTCGCGGTATCGCTGTTCTCGATGCAGGTCTATGACCGGGTGATCCCCTATCAGTCCGAACCCACGCTGTGGGTGCTGGCGGGCGGGGCACTGCTGGCGATCCTGCTGGAAGGGGCGCTGAAACTGGCGCGGTCGGGGCTGATGGATGCCACCGGCAAGCGGATCGAACTGGTGGTTCAGGCGCGGCTGATGAAGCGGCTTCTGGGCATGAAGGCAGGGCCGGGGCAGAAAAGCCCCAGCCAGCTGTTCAGCGCGATGCGCGAATTCGGCTCGGTCCGTGAGTTCTTCACGGCGACCACCATCGGCAGCCTGTCGGACCTGCCGTTCCTGATCATCTTCCTGGCGCTGGTGGCGTCGATCGGCGGCAATCTGGTGTGGATTCTGGTCGTGGGCGGCATCCTGATGGTGCTGCCGGGCATCCTGGCGCAAAAACGCATCACCGCGCTGACGGCAGCGACGCAGGGCGCATCGACCCGCGCGGCGCGGCTGCTGTATGAGGCGATCTTCGAGGCCGAAACCCTGACCACCCAACGCGGCGAAGACCGGGTGCGCCGGATCTGGGCCGAACTGACCGCCCTGTCGGCAGCGAAATCGGCCGACCAGCGGCATCTGACGGCGCTTCTGGGCTATTGGGCACAGGGCGTGCAGCAGGCCACCTATGTGGTTGCGGTGATGGCCGGGACCTACATGGTTTTCGCCGGCGATTTCACCGTGGGCACGATCATCGCCATCGGCATCCTGACCGGGCGCACCCTTGGCCCGCTGGCGGCCCTGTCGGGGACGATGGCGAAATGGGCCAATGTGAAGGCGGCGCTTGACGGGCTGCAGGCCATCGTCAGCGCGAAACAGGCCGAAGAGGAAGGCCGCCGCTACCTGCGGCGCGAAAAGCTGTCGGGCGTCTATGACCTGCACCGGGTGGAATTCCGCTTTGACCCACAGGCGGCGCCGACGCTGGATATTCCCAACCTGACCATTCCCCCCGGCCAGCATGTGGCGGTGCTGGGCACCAATGGATCAGGCAAATCGACGCTGCTGCGGCTGCTGGCCGGGCTTTATGACCCGACGGCGGGGCGCGTCCTGATTGACGGGGTGGACATGGGCCAGATGCACCCGCGCGATCTGCGCCGCGGCATCGGCTATCTGGGGCAGGAGGTGCGGCTGTTCGCCGGAACCCTGCGCGACAACCTGAACCTGACGCAGCTGGAACGCGACGACAACCGGCTGCTGGCGGCGCTGGATTTTGCCGGGCTCGGCCCCTTCGTGCGCAGCCATCCGCGCGGGCTGGACCTTGAGATTCACGAAATGGGCGAAGGGCTTTCGGTCGGCCAGCGCCAGTCGATCGGCTGGGCGCGGCTGTGGCTGCAGGACCCGGCGGTGGCCATTCTGGACGAACCCACCGCCGCGCTGGACCAGACGCTTGAAACGACGCTGGTCAGCCGGCTGAAGACCTGGCTTCAGGGCCGCACCGCCATCATCGCCACCCACCGCGTGCCGATCCTGCAACTGACCGGCCGCACGGTGATCCTGCAGAACGGCCGGCTGGCGGTGGACGGGCCGCGCGATCAGGTGCTGGCCCATCTGGCCAAGGCGCAGGCGGCGGGGGGCAAGCCATGACCAGCCTTGGCTTTGACGACGACCTGACCGACCGCATGCGCCGCCCCAGCCGGATGATCTGGCTGATCGGCCTGTGCTTTGCCGCCTTCCTGGGCTGGGCGGCGCTGGCCTGGGTGGATGAGATCGTTCATGCTCAGGGGGCGGTGGTATCGTCCTCACGCCCGCAGATCATCCAGAACCTCGAAGGCGGCATCCTGGCCGAACTGAACGTCGCCGAGGGCGACATCGTTGAACCCGGTCAGGTTCTGGGCCGGCTTTACGGCACGCAGTATCAGTCGGCCGTCGATGAGCTGAGTGATGAGATCGCCGCGCTGGAAATCCGCCGCCTGCGGCTTGAGGCGGAAATGGCGGGTGAGGCCGATTTCACCGTGCCGCCGGAATATGCCGGGCGGGTGCCGGCCATCGTCGCCTCGGAAAAGGGGCTGCTGGCTGCCCGGCTGGAAGAATTTCACGCCCGCATCGACGGCGCGCGCGAGGTGGCGGCGCAGGCCGGCACCGAACTTGACCTGCTGGAAAAGATGTACAAGCGCGAGATCGCCCCGCTGATCGAGGTGACCCGCGCCCGCAAGGCCCATTCCGACGCCGAAAACCGGCTGTCCGAGGCGATCACCACCCCCGAACGCGAACGCGCCGACGAATATTCCAAGGTGCAGGCCGAACTGGCCGGGCTGCGCCAGAAGCTGAAGCTGTCACAGGATCAGCTGGCGCGCACGGTTCTGGTGGCGCCGATGCGCGGCGTGGTCAACAAGCTGTCGATCACCACCATCGGCGGCGTCGTGCGGCCGGGCGAGGAAATCCTGCAGATCATCCCCCTGGACGAAGACCTGCTGATCGAAGCGCGGGTGAAGCCGCGTGACATCGCCGCCGTCCGTCAGGGGCAGGAAGCGGTGATCAAGCTGTCGGCCTATGACTATACGATCTGGGGCACGCTGAAGGCGCGGGTCACCTTCATCTCGGCCGATACGTTCAAGGACGAACGCGCCCGCACTCCCGACGGCGATCCGCATTACAAGGTGACGCTGGCGGTGGACCGCGCGCTGTTCACCGAACGCCAGAAGGCGCTGGAAATCCGCCCCGGCATGCTGGCCGATGTGGAACTGCAGACCGGCGGCAAGACCATCCTGACCTACCTTCTGAAGCCGCTTTACAAAAGCGGCGAGGCGCTGCGCGAACGCTGAATAGCTAAAATCCAACGCCTTAAGCCCCGCGAAACCCTGTTCTGCCAATCTGGCCCCGGGTGTGAAACATGGGTGTGTGAATGGCCGGGCAGTCAAATGCCGCGCCAGTCATCATCAAGCGGAAGAAAGTCGTCAAAGGCGAAGGTCACCACGGTGGGGCGTGGAAAGTGGCCTATGCCGACTTCGTGACGGCCATGATGGCCTTCTTCATGCTGATGTGGCTGCTGAACGCGACGACGGAAAAGCAACGCAAGGGGATCGCGGATTACTTCAATCCGACGATCCCGGTGAACCGCATCTCGGGCGGGGGCGACGATGCCTTCGGCGGGGAATCGATCTTTACCGAGGAAACCCTGTCGCAGACCGGCACCGGCGCGACCGATCATTACCCCGCCGATACCGATCATTCGCGGGGTGAAACCGGCACCACCCCCGCCCCCGGCGCCGAAGCGGCCGAGAAGGAGGCGGGCTTCATCGAGGTCGAAAAGGCGCTGGCGGCGCGCGGCGGCGAAAGCATGACGATGGAGGCGCTTCTGCGCCATGTCGTCACCCGCGTCACCGATGAGGGGCTGGTGATCGAGATTTTCGACGCCCCCGGCCAGCCGCTGTTTCAGGGCGATACCGCCGAACCCACCGCGCTGGCCCGCCAGATCGGCGGTCTTCTGGCCGATGTTCTGGCGCTGGCCGAAAACCGGCTGGCGGTCGAAGGTCATGTCCACAGCTATCCGGTGACGCTGCGCGACAATCCGGGCTGGGATCTGTCGGCCGCGCGGGCGCAGGGCTTCCGCGCGCTGATGGAGGATGAGGGGCTGGCGGATGACCGCGCGGCCCGCGTCACCGGCCATGCCGACCGCAAGCCCGCCGTGGCCGACCCGACCGCCATCCGCAACAACCGCATCGAGGTGATCCTTCTGCGCGACGATCTGTGACCCCCGCCCGAAAATCGCGGCGCCGTTAGGCCGATCTTAACGCGGCGCGCGCAGGTTCGGCCCAAACGGGATCGAAGCTGCAGAAAGGCGGACCGATGACGATCTCTTCTTCGCTGAACGCGGGGGTTGCCGGGCTGAACGCCAATGCCAACAAGCTGGCCTCGATTGCCGACAACATCGCCAATTCCTCGACCTACGGCTACAAGCGGGCCGAGACCGATTTCTATTCGGTCGTCGTGCAGGGCAGCGCCGGCAACGCCTATTCGGCGGGCGGCGTACGCACCGCCTCGATCCGGCTGATCGACGACCGCGGGCCGCTGGTCGCGACCGACAATTCGACCGACCTTGCCATCGACGGGCGGGGGTTTCTGGCGGTCACGGACATCAGCGCGCTGGGGGGCACCGGCACCTATCCGGTGTCGCTGGTCACCACCGGCAGTTTCCGCGCCGATGAGAACGGCATCCTGCGGACCGAGACGGGGCAGGTTCTGCTGGGCTGGCCCGCCAATGCCGACGGGTCGATCGGCACCTACCCGCGCGACACCGTGGCGGGGCTGGAACCGGTGCGGATCAACGCCAACCAGTATGTCGGCAACCCGACCACGCAGATGCGGCTGGGGGTGAACCTGCCCGCCTCGGCCACCCGCGCCGGCGCCCCGGGCGATGCCGAGGTGGTGACGGTCGAATATTTCGGCAACCTCGGCACCTCGGAATCGCTTGAGGTCACCTTTACCCCCACCGTTCCGGCTTCGGGTGCGTCGAACAGCTGGACCATGACCATCACCGACAGCGCCTCGGGCGGGGCGGTGGTGGGGGAATACAATTTGGTCTTCAACGATTCGCAGACCGCGGGCGGCACGCTGGCCAGCGTGACCGCCGTCAGCGGCGGCGCCTATGACCCCGCGACGGGGCGCATCAGCCTTGCGGTGGGCGGCGGCGCGATTTCGGTCGGTATCGGCACGCCGGGCGAAACCAACGGCATGACGCAGCTGGCCAGCACCTTCTCTCCGGTCGATATCTCGAAGAACGGCTCGACCGTGGCCACGCTGTCCTCGGTCGAGGTGGATGAGCAGGGCAACCTTTACGCCGTTTACGATCAGGGCTTCACCCGGCTGATCTACCAGATCCCGGTGGTCGATGTGCCCAACCCCAACGGGCTGATCGCGGGGAACAACCAGACCTACCAGATCTCGCCCGCCTCGGGCCCCTTCTACCTGTGGGATGCGGGCGACGGGCCGACCGGCGCCGTGGTGGGCTTTTCGCGTGAGGAATCGGCCACCGACGTGGCCGCCGAACTGACCCAACTGATCCAGACCCAGCGCGCCTATTCGTCGAACGCCAAGGTCATCCAGACCGTGGACGAGATGCTGCAGGAAACCACCAACCTCAAGCGCTAGGGGGGGCTGAATGACCATCTCATCCGGCCTGTCCAGCGCGCTTTCGGGGCTGACCGTGGCCTCGAAAGCGGTCGAGGTGATTTCGAACAACATAGCCAATGCGACGACTGCGGGCTATGGCCGGCGCGAGCTGATCACCACGGCGCGGGCCTTGGGCAGCATCGGCCAGGGCGTGCAGATCGTCGGCGTCCGGCGCGAGGCGGACCTTGCCTTGCAGAACGACCGGCACAGCGCCGAAGCGGGCCGCGATGCCTCGGGCACGCTGGCCAAGGCACTGAAACGGATCGAGACGGCCATCGGCACGCCGGACACGCCGACCTCGCTTCAGGGCCGGGTCGCGGCGCTGGATGCCGCCCTGATCGAGGCGGCATCGCGCCCCGACAGCGAGGCGCGGCTGCGCGCGGTGCTGGACGCGGCCGGCAGTCTGGCGGCCCATGTCGCGGCGGCAGGCGAAACGGTGCAGGACCTGCGCACCTCCGCCGACGGTGCCATCGCCTCCAGCGTGGCCGGGGTGAACGACGCCCTGCGCCGCATCGCCGATCTGAACGGCCAGATCCGCAGCACGCTGGGCGGCCAGCGCGATGCCTCGGCCCTGATGGACCAGCGCCAGCAACTGATCGACGGCATCTCGGGGGTGATCCCCCTGCGCGCGGTGGACCGCGACAACGGCCAGATTGCGCTGTTCACGGCCACCGGCGCGCCGCTGATCGACGGCCCGCCGGCCGTTCTGGGCTTTGCCCCCGCCGCAATGGTGACCGCCGACATGAGCCTTGCGGGCGGCACGCTGTCGGGGCTGACGCTGAACGGCAAGCCGGTGGCGACTGGCGGCGACAACAGCCCGATCGCCGGCGGCAGTCTGGCGGCGCAATTTGCCCTGCGCGATAGCGTGGCGCCCGAAGCCCAGCGCCGGCTGGATGCAGTGGCGCGCGACCTGATCGCGCGCTTCGCCGATCCGGGCACGGATGCCACGCTGCCACCGGGCGCGCCGGGCCTGTTCACCGATGAGGGGCAAGCCTTTGATCCGCTTTCCGAAACCGGGCTGGCGCAGCGGCTGGCGGTGAATGCGGCGGCCGATCCGGCGCGGGGCGGTGCGCTGTGGCGGCTGCGCGACGGGTTGGGGGCCGGCAGCCCGGGCCTTGGCGGTGAAACCGGCCTGCTGCTGGCGATGCAGGCCGCGCTGGCCGATCCGCGCCCCACCGCCTCGGGTGGGTTCATGGCGGCCGACCGCAGCTTTGCCGCGCTGGCCTCCGACCTTGCGTCAGGCGTCGCCGCGGACCGGGTTTCGGCCGAGGCGGAACAAAGCTTTGCCGCCGCCCGGTCCTCGGCTCTGGCGCAGGAAGAGGCGGCGCAGGGCGTGGACACCGATCAGGAACTGCAGGCCCTTCTGATGATGGAAGAGGCCTATGCCGCCAATGCCCGGGTGATCCAGACCATCGGCGGCATGATCGACCGGCTGCTGGAGATGTGACATGCAGATCAGTTTCGGAGACCGGGCGCAAAGCCTTCTGTTGCGCCAGCACAGCGCCTCGACCAAGGCCGAGAGCACCCGGCTGACCGAAGAGGTGACGACGGGGCTGACCAGCGACGCGGCCGCCCATCTGTCGGGCGATCTGGGCCAGATCGACGCGCTGGACGGCGCACTGGCGCGGCTGAAGGCCTTTGGCGCGGCGACCTCCGAGTTGCAGCTTTACGCCGGCGCGATGCAGTCGGGCCTGACGGTGATCGCCGATCTGTCGGAGCGGGCCGGCGCCGCGCTGCTGCCGGCCCGCGCCAGCGCCTCACCCGCGCAGGTCGATGCGGCGGCGCAGACGGCGGCGGCAGGGTTTGAGA
>JACZKR010000233.1 GCA_014859945.1 Paracoccaceae bacterium
GCGCGGCCTTGGCCTGGCCCGCCGCCTGATGGCCGCCATCGAGGACGAGGCGCGCCTGCTGGGCATGGCCGCCCTGCGGCTGGACACCAACGCCACGCTGACCGAGGCGCTGGCGCTTTACCGCAGCTCGGGCTGGCATGACATTGCCCGCTACAACGACAATCCGCACGCCCAGCACTGGTTCGCCAAGGCTCTAGCGCCCTGACCGTTGCAGGCAGGCCCCCTTGCCGCTACATGGGGGCCAACCCGCGACATGGAGCAGCCGATGGCCTCGTATCAGTATGTGTATCACATGGATGGCGTCTCGAAGACCTATCCCGGCGGCAAGAAGGTGTTCGAGAACATCCGGCTGAACTTCCTGCCCGGCGTCAAGATCGGCGTCGTCGGCGTCAACGGCCCGGGCAAATCGTCGCTTCTGCGCGTCATGGCCGGCTGGGACAAGGATTTCCAGGGCGAGGCCTGGGCCGCCAAGGGCGCCAAGGTGGGCTACCTGCCGCAGGAACCGCAGCTGGAAGAAACGCTGGATGTGCGCGGCAACGTCATGCTGGGGGTCGCGGCAAAGCAGGCCAAGATCGACCGCTACAACGAACTGGCGATGAACTACTCGGACGAGACCGCCGACGAGATGGCCCAGCTTCAGGACCAGATCGACGCCGAGAATCTGTGGGATCTGGACAGCCAGGTTGACGTGGCGATGGAGGCCCTGCGCTGCCCGCCGGACGAAGCCGACGTGACCACGCTTTCCGGCGGCGAAAAGCGCCGGGTGGCGCTGTGCCGGCTGCTGCTGGAAGCGCCCGACATGCTGCTTCTGGACGAACCGACCAACCACCTGGACGCCGAAACCATCGCCTGGCTGCAGAAGCACCTGATCGAATACAAGGGCACGATCCTGATCGTCACCCACGACCGCTATTTCCTGGATGACATCACCTCGTGGATTCTGGAACTCGACCGCGGCCGGGGCATTCCCTACGAAGGCAACTATTCCTCGTGGCTGGAACAGAAGGCCAAGCGTCTGGCGCAGGAAGCCCGCGAAGACCGCTCGACCCAGAAGGTTCTGGAACGCGAACTGGAATGGATCCGTGCCGGCGCCAAGGCCCGTCAGGCCAAGTCGAAGGCGCGTATTCAGGCCTATGAGGAAATGGCCTCGAAATCCGAGCGCGAAAAGATCACCACCGCCCAGATCATCATTCCGAACGGCCCGCGCCTTGGCGGCAAGGTGATCGAGGTGGAAGGCCTGTCGAAGGCCATGGGCGACAAGCTTCTGATCAAGGACCTGTCCTTCAGCCTGCCGCCCGGCGGCATCGTCGGCGTGATCGGCCCGAACGGCGCGGGGAAATCGACGCTCTTCCGCATGCTGACGGGCGAACTGGCCCCCGACGAAGGCGCGGTGACCTTCGGCGACACGGTGAAGCTGGCCTATGTCGATCAAAGCCGCGACGCGCTGGACGCCAACAAGACCGTGTGGGAGGAAATCTCGGACGGGCTGGAAATCCTTGAACTGGGCGATGCCACGATGAACAGCCGCGCCTATTGCGGGGCCTTCAACTTCAAGGGCGGCGACCAGCAGAAGAAGGTCGGCCTTCTGTCGGGCGGTGAACGCAACCGCGTCCACATGGCCAAGCTGCTGCGCCGGGGCGGCAACGTGCTGCTTCTGGACGAACCGACCAACGACCTTGACGTGGAAACCCTGCAGGCGCTGGAAGCCGCGCTGGAAGATTTCGCCGGCTGCGCCGTGATCATCAGCCACGACCGCTTCTTCCTTGACCGGCTTTGCACCCATATCCTGGCGTTTGAGGGCGATGCCCATGTCGAATGGTTCGAGGGCAACTTCGAAGCCTATGAAGAAGACAAGGTGCGCCGCCTCGGCCCGGAATCGATCGAGCCGAAGCGCGTCAAATACGTCAAGTTCAGCCGTTAACCGGCCCCGGCCCGGGCTTAGTGCCCGGGCTCTGCCTGCCCCTTGTTGCCGATGATCAGGCCCACACCGGCCTCGACCGTGCCGCCCACGCATTCCAGCGCGAAACGTTCGGCATCGCGGCCCCGGATCGAGGCGATCATCTCCACGACCTCCTCGGGCGGCTCGCCCAGCCGGCTCAGCGCCTCGCCGGCCATGGCCAGCGCGCTTTCGAAGGTCTCGCGCAGCTGATAATCGACGCCCGCCTTGACCAGATCCAGCGAATGCTGCCGGTCAAAGGCCCGGGCCAGAACCGGCACCAGCGGGAATTCGTGCTTCATCAGCTCGACGATCCGCGTCGTCGCTGCGGGATCATTGATCGCCACCACCACCAGATCGGCACTGGCCGCGCCGGCCGCATGCAGGATGTCCAGCCGCGTCCCGTCGCCATACCAGACCTTGAAGCCGAACTGCCCGGCATCGCGGATCATCTGCGGATCGCTTTCGATGATCGAGATGGCATGCCCCCGCGCCAGAAGCGGCTGGCTGATGATCTGCGCCATCCGGCCGAACCCGATCAGCAGCACCCTGCCCGACAGGTCATGCGCCTCTTCCACCCCTTCCAGCGAGGTGCCGGCCTTCGGCGCCATCCGGTCGTGCAGGATGATCATCAGGGGCGTCAGCACCATCGAGACGATGATGATCGCGGTCAGATTGGCGTTCCATTCCGGCTCCAGAATGCCGAACTGAGTGGCGGCGGCATAAAGCACGAAGGCGAATTCGCCGCCCTGCGCCATCAGCACCGCGCGTTCCAGCGCCTCGGCCCGGTCGGCCTTCATGAGCCGCGCGACAAGATAGATCACCGCCATCTTCAGGACCATGAAGGCCGGCACGCTGATGGCGATGACCACCCAGTTGCGGGCGATGATCTCAAGGTCCAGCGCCATGCCGACGCCCAGGAAGAACAGGCCCAGCAGCAGCCCGCGAAAGGGTTCCACATCGGCCTCAAGCTGATGGCGGAACGAGGATTCCGACAAAAGCACCCCGGCCAGGAAGGCGCCCATCGCCATCGACAGCCCGCCCGCCTGCATCAGCACCGCCGCGCCCAGCACCACCAGAAGGGCGGCCGCCGTCATCACCTCCCGCGCGCCGAAGCGGGCCAGCAGGCGGAACATCGGGTCCAGCAGGTAGCGGCCCGCCACCACCAGCACCGCAATCGCCGCCAGCCCTATGCCGACGCTGGTCAGCCGGTCGGCCAGCGTCGCCTCGGCGCCCCCCGGCGCAAGGAAGGCCACCAGCGCCAGCAGGGGCACGATGGCCAGGTCTTCCAGCAGCAGGATCGCGATGATCCGCCGCCCCTTCGGCAGCCCCATCTGCCCGCGCTCTTCCAGCATCTGCATGACGATCGCGGTCGAGGTCAGCACAAAGCCCGTGCCCGCAACGAAACTGGCCGTCACCGGATATCCCAGCGCGATGCCCACCCAGACCAGCGTGGCAATCGCCAGCCCCACCTGCACCAGCCCCAGCCCGAAGATCTCGCCCCGCATCGACCACAGGCGCGAGGGCTGCATCTCAAGCCCGATGATGAACAGGAACAGCACCACCCCCAGCTCGGCCACATGGATGATCGACTGGGCATCATGGAAGAACTGCATCCCGTAGGGACCGATGGCCAGCCCCGCCGCCAGATAGCCCAGAACCGACCCCAGCCCCAGCCGCCGGAACAGCGGCACCGCAATCACCGCCGCCGCCAGAAGCACGACGATGTTCAGAAGATCGCCCCCGCCATGCGCCCCGGCTGCGGCCGCCTCGGCCGCCACGGTTTCCGCTCCACCTGCCATACCCGTCTCCTCGTTACGCGCGTTTCGGGCGATCCTGCCCCGAAAGCGCGGGCAAATCCTACCGGAATCATGCAGGTTTTGGCGCCCGCCCGCCGGTCTGCCGGGGGAGGGCCGGCGAATTGTCGCTTTCCGGTCACGGCCGCCGGAAAACGACTTGCCCGCCTCGCCCTGCGGATGTATCGCGCCTGCCTTCCGCAGCTTTCCGTTGACACCGATGTTCCGCCAGCTGACCCAGTCCTTCCAGCGCCGTGCCGACCTTCTGCTGGAAGGCCGGTATGAGGTGCTGGCCCGCGATTACGTTCTGCCGCTGCCGGTGCAGCTGGGCGACTGCGCCATCCGCATCGACAGCGCCGATGAGATGGCCGTGCATCTGCGCCGCCATCATGTCGCGCTGATGCGCCGCAGCACGACCGACATGCGGCCGCAGATCATCGCGGTTGAACTGCCGCGCGGCGCGGGGCTGCAGCGGGTCTGGCTGCGCTGGCACATGACCGGCGCGGCGGGGCCGATGGTCTCGCAGGCGGTCTATGGTTGCCAGCCCGCCGATCAGGGCGGCCGGATCGAGTGGATGTGCTACACCCGTCTTGCCATGCCCGAATTCGGCCGCAGCGCCACCCACCGCCGGCTGGTGGTGCGTTAGAGGGCAGTTCCCCCGCCCCATCCCGGGTGCCATGGCGAAGGCCATCGCCTTCGCCACCGCCCAACGCCGCGCCCTACAAGGTCGGGCCTCAAAGGCCCGGCCAACGCCCGCCCCGCCATCGGCGGGCGCTCCTCGCCCGCCGGGCCAGGCGCCGGCCTCTGGTATCTCGTGCCGCATCGTCTCCGGTTGACCCGTCACCAGCGGGCGGGGGCGAGGCAGTGCCTCGCTTTCTCCCGCCCGGACGAGGTTGGAACGGCTATTGCCTGCGTAGGGTGCGTGGTCCCCACGCACCGCCCCGGCCACAATGGCGAAGGCCATCGCCTTCGCCACTTCCCGACATCGGCAACCTTCACCGGTCGGGCCTCAAAGGCCCGGCCAGCGCCCGACCCGGCGGGCGCTTCTCGCCCGCCGGGTCGGGCGCCGGCCTCTCTTTGCTCGTGCCGCGCCGTCTCCGCTTGAACCCATCCGCACGGGCGGGGGCGAGGCAGTGCCTCGCCTTTTCCCGCCCAGACGAGGTTGGAACGGCTATTGCCTGCGGATGGTGCGTGGTCCCCAC
>JACZKR010000234.1 GCA_014859945.1 Paracoccaceae bacterium
GGCCTCAAAGGCCCGGCCAGCGCCCGCCCGGTCGGGCGCCGGCCTCTGGCATTGCGTGCCGCTCCGACTCCGGTTGACCCCATTCGCGCGGGCGGGGGCGAGGCGGTGCCTCGCCTTTTCCCGCCCGGACAGGGTTGCTCGCGACTATCCCCGGCTGCTGTCCAGATGCGCGGCGCAGCCGGTGAGGGCGGCGAAATCGTCCTCGACCACGGTCACCGTGAACCCCTCCATGAAGGCCGAAAACCGGCCCTTGTCGCGGAAATGGCCGGTCAGGTCCATCGGCGCCATATAGGGCGTCATCGCCCGGGCTACGCCGCCGATCAGGAAGATGCCGCCGAAGGGCAGGTGGGTCAGCGCCAGATTGCCCAGCGTCTGCCCCAAGACCCGCATCCAGACCTGCGCCGTGCGCTGCGCCAGCCGGTCCCCCGCCGTCAGCGCCGCCATGATCTCGGCCGCCTTCATCTCATGCAGCGCCCCCGCCTCATGCGTCACGAAGGCATGCACCCGTTCCAGCCCCCGGCCGGCCAGCACATCCTCGACCCCGGTGAAGCCATGGGCCGAGGCGCCGTGACTTTCGCCGAAGCGCATCAGGCGGTAATCCTCATCCGTCCTGACCGGCATCGAGACATGGCCGCATTCCGAAGCCGCCACCAGCCGTCCCAGCGGCGTGTCATGCACGGGGGCGGCGTTCATGCCGGTGCCGACGCCCACCACCAGCATCGCCGCCCCGGGCTGCAGCCTGCCACTGATCACCGGACGCAGGAAGGGCGCGGCGATATGGCCCAAGGCATGGCCCTGCGCCTGCAGGTCGTTCAGGATGGCGGTGCGGGCGGCGCCCGTCGCCTCGGACAGGCCGGTGCCGGTGATCGTCCAGTCAAGGTTGGTCATCACCGCCACGCCGTCGCGCACGGGGCCCGCGGCCGCCACGCAGGCGCCGTCCACCGCGCCGATTCCGGCATCGGCCAGATAGCGCTCCAGCACCGGTTCAAGGCCCGGATATTCGGCATTGGCAAAGCGGCGGATGGTTCCCGCGCGCACCTGCGCGCCATCGGCCAGCGCGACGCGGGTGTTGGTGCCGCCGATATCGGCGACAAGGCAAAGGGGGCTGGTCATGGCTGGCACCTTTC
>JACZKR010000235.1 GCA_014859945.1 Paracoccaceae bacterium
CGGCTGGGCCGGCCTGACGCCCGCCCGCAATCCTGCAGCGCCACCCCGCCCGCGCCTTCGGCCCGCGGGCCGCCCTTTCCGGTCTGATCCCCCATTCTCAAGATCAACCGAAAGGACCTAATATGACCATGTTCCGAACCCTGCTGACGGCCGCTGCTGCCGCGCTTTCCCTTGCCGCCCCCGCCTTTGCCCATGGCTCGGGCGAGATTCACATTCATGATGCCTACGCCCGTTCGATGGGCGGCATGGGCGCCTCGGGCGCGGTGTTCTTCGTGATCGAGAACGCCGGCGACCATGACATCACCATCACCGCGGCCGCTTCGGATGCCGCCGAGATGGTGCAGCTTCACACCCACAAGGAAGACGCCAATGGCGTGATGCAGATGATCGAGATCGAGGGCGGCGTGCCGGTCGCGGCCGGTGCTTCGCACCCGTTCGAACGCGGCGCCGACCATGTGATGCTGATGGGGCTGACGCGCGAGCTGAAGGACGGCGACGTGGTGACGGTGACGCTGACCATCGACGGCGCCGATCCGGTGACCTTCGACGCCGTGGTGGACAACGCCCGCAAACCGGCCGAAGGCGGCATGAACGGCCACCAGATGAACGGCCAGGCCCCCTCGAACTGACGGCAGACCAGATGCCCGGCCCCGGCGGCCGGGCATTTTCCTTCCGGTGACATGATGACGCCCTTCCTGACCCTGCCCGACGCCCTTTCCGCTGCGGACTGCGACCGCATCATTGCGCTGGTGAATTCCGGCCCGATGAAGGACGCGGGTCTGGTGCGCGGCCAGACCGCCCACCAGTTGCGCCGGGCCGAAATCGCCTGGCTGGACGACCTGCCCGAGGCCGCCTGGGTGATGGACCGCATGGTGGGCCTTGTGTCGCGCGGCAACCGTGACGGCTTCGGCTTTGACCTGACCGACTTCGGCGAAAGCGCGCAGGTCGCCCGCTACGGCGCCGAGCGTGAGGGGCATTTCGGCTGGCATTCCGACATCGGCGCGGGCCAATGGGCGGCCAAGCGCAAGCTGACGGTGGTCGTGCAATTGTCCGACCCCGCCGATTACGAAGGCGGCGCGCTGGAGCTTTGGCCCGACAGCAACATCGCCACCGCCCCCCGCCAGCGCGGGCTGGCGACGGTGTTTCCCAGTTTCGTCCTGCACCGCGTGACGCCGGTCACGGCGGGCACCCGATGGTCGCTGACGCTTTGGGCGCATGGGCCTGCCTTCCGCTAGGGTGCGGTCCGTGGGGGTCTGACGTGACGTAGCACTTGCCCGATGGTTCCGCCGGGTGCTTGCTGGCGGAAAATCCTGGGGGGGACAGATGCTGAAGCGTATCCTGAAGGGGCTGCTGGTCGTTGCCGTGCTGCTGGCCGCGGCGGCGGTCTGGAAGCGTGAGGAAATCACCCGGCTGATGGCGGTCAACGCGCTGTTTTCGCCTGACCGCATCGTGCAGAACTTCAGTCACATGGACCAGCTGTTCCTGACCCGCCCGCTGAGCCGGGGCGAGGAGCCGGTTTCCCCCCTGCCGCCCGGCGCGCCATTTGCCCTGCCGGCAGAGGTGGAAGCGTGGATCAAGGCGCGGTCGGTGACCGGGCTGGTGATCCTGAAGGACGGCCAGTTGCGCCACGAAAGCTATTACCTTGGCACCGGGCCCGATGACCTGCGGATCAGCTGGTCGGTCGCCAAAAGCTTCCTTGCCGCCCTCTTCGGCGTGCTCGAGGCCGAGGGCGCCTTCGGCAGCCTTGACGATCAGGTGACGGTCTATGCCCCGTCGCTGAAAGGGTCCGCCTATGACGGCGCCACGATCCGCGATGTGCTGACCATGTCCTCGGGCGTGGCCTTCAACGAGGATTATCTGGACTTCTGGAGCGATATCAACCGGATGGGCCGCGTTCTTGCACTGGGCGGCAGCATGGACGGCTTCGCGGCGGGCCTGAAGGACCGCGCGGCCGACCCCGGCACCCGCTGGCATTATGTCTCGATCGACACCCATGTCATCGGCATGGTGATCCGGGGCGCCACCGGCAAGGACATTCCCGAACTGCTGGAAAGCCGGATTCTGGCACCCATGGGGCTGGAGGCCGCGCCCTATTACCTGACCGATGGCGAAGGCGTCAGCTTCGTTCTGGGCGGGCTGAACCTGCGGACGCGCGATTATGCCCGCTTCGGCCAGATGGTGCTGCAGGGCGGTCAGTGGCAGGGGCAGCAGGTGGTTCCGGCCGGTTGGGTGCAGGCGATGACCACGCCGCAGGCCGCCGACGGTTCGGCCTATGGGTTCCAGTGGTGGATCCCGGCCGATGCCGCCCCGGGCGAGGTGATGGCGCAGGGCATCTATGGCCAGTACATCTACATCAACCCCGGTCTTGGAGTCGTGATCGCCGTGAACTCGGCCGACCGGGGGTTTGAAGAGCCGGGCGTGTCCGGGCAGAACATCGCCATGCTGCGGGCGCTGGCCGCCGCTCTGTAAGCCTAGCGGTCCAGCGCCTGCATCCAGTCCAGCGCTTCGGAGGTGATGCGGTAATGGCCGGTGATGGGGAAGGATGTCAGCAGGTCATCCTCCTGCGCGCCGCCGCCGATGTTGTGCAGGATCAGCGGGCGGTTGCCGTCTGCGTTCATCCGGTCCGAGACGATGCCGATATGCGGCAGGTTGCCGGGCAGGCGCCAGCTGACCAGATCGCCGGGCAGGTAGTCCGAGGGGTTCACGCTGATCTCCAGCGCCGCGCCCGCGCGGCGCATCAGCGCCTGAAGGTTCGGCACGCGGCGGTGGTCGATATTCGGATCGGGCGCGGTCAGTTCCCACAGGGCCGGATATTCGGCAAAGGCGCGCTGCATGTCGCGGTGAACCACGCGCTGCAGGTCCAGCGCCCAAGCCGCGCGGAAGGCCCGGATGATGACATCGGTGCAGACACCGCGATCCGCCGGCAGGTCGCCGCCCGGATAATCCAGTGCGACATAGGCACCATCGTAAAGCACCGTCACGCCCACCTGGGCACGGGCCGCCATCACAAGGGCGCCCATGTCCTGAGCAGCGACGGGCGGGGCGATCAGCAGAAAGAAGGCAAGAAGTCCGGCACGCATGGGGCAAGAATGGCCGCGCAGGCCGGCTCTGGCCAGACCGTTGGCCGCAGGCTGGCATCTTTCCGCCAGCCGGCCGTTCGGCTATCAGTCCGCATGGCCATCACGCTGACTTCGCTTGCCGATCTGGACCGTCTGGGCTTTGACGACATCATCGATGTGCGGGCCCCCGCGGAATATGCCGAAGACCATCTGCCCGGCGCGATCAGCCTGCCCGTGCTGGATGATGCCGAGCGCGCCCGCGTCGGCACGATCTACAAGCAGGTTTCGCCCTTCAGCGCGCGCAAGATCGGCGCCGCGCTGGTGGCCCGCAACGCCGCCGCCCATATCGAGGGGCCCCTGGCCGACCGGCCGGGGGGCTGGCGGCCCTTGGTCTATTGCTGGCGCGGCGGGCAAAGGTCGGGGTCTTTCGCAACGATCCTTGGCCAGATCGGCTGGCGGGTGGAAACGATTGCCGGGGGCTACAAGGCCTGGCGCGGGCTTGTGGTGAAGGCGCTGTATGACAGCCCCTTTCCGGCCCCCCTGTTGGTACTGGACGGCAATACCGGGTCGGCCAAAACCGAGATCCTGAACCTTCTGCCGGGTCTGGGCGTGCAGGTGCTGGACCTTGAGGGGCTGGCCAATCACCGCGGCTCGCTTTTCGGCGCGGTGGGGCCGCAACCGGCGCAGCGCGCCTTCGAAGGGCGGCTGGCCATGGCGATGGCGGGGCTTGATCCCGCCCGGCCGGTGGTGGTCGAGGCGGAAAGTTCGAAGGTCGGCGAATGCCGCCTGCCGCCCAATCTCTGGAAGTCGATGACCGCCGCACCCCGCATCACCATCGAGGCGCCGGCGCCGGCCCGCGCCGCCTATCTGCTGCGCGCCTATGCCGATCTGACCGGAGACCGGGCGCGGCTGGCCGGTCTGGTGGCCCAGTTGCGCCCGCTGCACCCGGCCGAGCGGATTGCCGGCTGGCTGGCGCAGGCGGAAGCGGGCGATTTCGCCGCGTTGGCCGAAGGGCTGATGCAGGCGCATTACGACCCGCGCTATGCGCGCCACCGCAGCCGCATGCCCGCGCCGGTGGCCGGCATCACCGCCGAAACGCTTGAACCCGGGGTGCTGCCGGCGCTGGCCACCAAAGTGGCGCAGGCGGTGCTGAGGCTTGGAGCTTAGCGGACGGTGATGCGCGGCGGGCCTTCGGTCAGGCGCCCGATGCAGGCGGCCTGCACATCGCCGGCCTCGCCGAGACGTCTCAGCAGTTCGTCCACCTGATCACCGGGCACCGCCGCCAGAAGCCCGCCGCAGGTCTGCGGATCGTGCAGCAGGGCGCGCAGCGGGCCTTCGACAAGGTCAAGCCGGCCCAACGTCAGCGCCCGGTTCGATGGAGCAAGGCTGGACGCCTGCCCCTGATCCGCCAGTTCGGCCGCGCCGGGCAGAAGCGGAATCGCGCCACCTTCCAGCACCGCGCCGCAGCCTGAACCGTCAAGCATCTCCAGCAGATGTCCGGCAAGGCCAAAGCCCGTCACGTCAGTCATGGCACGGGCCACCGGCGCCAGAAGCGCGGCGGCCGCCCCCGACGGCCGCACCATCGACGCCAGTGCGCCCGCGACCGCCTCACCCAGGATCAGCCCCGGAACCTGCGCCATCGCCATCTCGGCCGCCATGATCGTGCCGGCGCCGATGGGCTTGGTCAGGATCAGCGCATCGCCCGGCCGGCCGCCGTGTTTGGCAACCGGCGCCTGCGCAAGGCCGGTCACGGTGAAGCCGATGGTCAGCTCGGCCCCCACCGAACTGTGCCCGCCCACCACATCGGCGCCCGCCGCGGCAAAGACGGCGCCGGCCGCCCCCATGATTTCAGCCAGCATCTCGGCATCCTTGCCCGCCCCAAGGCGCGGCAGGATGATCCGCGCCAGCGCGGCCTGCGGGGCTGCACCCATCGCCCAGATGTCGCCCAGCGCATGAACAGCCGCGATCCGCGCCATCAGGCCGGCATCGGCGGTAAAGGCGCGCAGGTGGTCGGTGGTGATGACCTGCACCCCCTGCCCCGCCCGCAGCACGGCCGCATCGTCGCCCCGGCCCGACAGCACATCGGCGCGGGCAGGTGCCGGCAGGGCCGACAGCGCAAGGCCCAGCGCATCGCCGCCCAGCTTGGCGCCGCAGCCGCCGCAAAGGGCTTTTGGCCCCATCGCCTCGGCCAGACCGGAGACGGCGGGCTGCGGTAGGGGCGCCGGCGCCATGGCGGGATAATCGGCGAATTTCTGCATGAAGCGGCGGTCGATCCGGTCCTTCAGCCGCCACAGCCACCCCCCGCCCGAGCGCAGGCCGAACTTGTCGGCCACCGCCGCGCGGCCACCGGTCGAGACCAGCTTCAGGTAATCGCGCTGCGGGTGGTAGGGGCGCAAGGCCCCGCCGGTCAGCTTGGCCCGCAGGTTATGGGCCAGAACCGGCGCCTCGCGCACGGCAAACACCCCCGCCTTGGGGCGCGGTGCATGGGACAGATGGGCACAATCGCCGGCGGCAAAGATCAGCGGGACCGAGCTTTGCAGCGTCGGCCCGACGGCGACGAAACCTTCGTGCATGGCAAGGCCGGTTCCGGCCAGCCAGGGTTGCGGCCGGCTGCCGGCGACGGAGAGGGTGAAGTCGCTGCCGATTTCCTCGCCCGTGGTCAGAAGAACCGCCCCGGCGGTGATCTGCAGCGGCTCGGCCCCGGTGATCAGCCGGATGCCGGCCGCCTCGGCATGGCGCAACAAAACGGCACGCGCTGCCGCGCCGATGTTGGGCAGAACCGCCCCGGCGCGTTCGACCACCGTCACCGCGGGCCGCGCGCCGTGCTGCCGCAGCC
>JACZKR010000029.1 GCA_014859945.1 Paracoccaceae bacterium
ACATCACGCCGGGCGGGTCGGGGGTGCTGGGCTCTTACTATGTCGATGACTTTTCACCCTTCGAAAGCGCCGCCGCCACGCTGCGCGCCTCGGCCCGCTACATGCGGCAGGCGAATGCGTGGTTCTATGGCGGGCAGCTGAACAGCTATCCCCTTGCCTCGGCGCGGATCGAATATGCCCATGCGGTCGGGCTGACCGGTGAGGGGCAGACGATTGCCATTTCCGACGGCGGGTTCCTGACCTCGCACGAAACCCTGCGCGGCAAGAACCTGACCACGGTGGGCAGCCTGCCGGTGGATGACCACGGCACCACGGTGGCCTCGATCGCGGCGGGGGATTCCGGCCGGATGATCGGGGTGGCGCCGGGGGCCGACCTGATCCTCGGCCGCTATGACGACCAGTATGATCTGGCCGATACCGCCGACATGGCGCGGGTGCGCGGGGCGGTGGCGCTGAACAACTCCTGGGGTTACACCGGCACCACGCCGTCGATGTCCTCGTTCAACGCGATCTTCTCGGGTGGCGACGGGGCGGCCTATCTGGCGGCGCTGCGGGCCTATGCCGGTCAGGGCGTGGTGGTCTTTGCCCTGTCGAACGATGAAAACGACACCCGATCGGGCCTGATGGCGGCGCTGCCGGTGCTGGACCCCTCGCTTGAGGCGGGCTGGCTGGCGGTGGGCAATGCGGTGCCGGTCTATAACAGCAGCCGCATCCTGTCGGCCACCCGCCTGTCGGCCGGCTGTCTTGAGGCGGCAGAATGGTGCCTTGTGGCCGACGGGTTCTGGGATGCGGCCGATGCGGGCGGGTGGAACTCTTATTCGACGGGAACCGGATCATCCTTTGCCGCGCCGCAGGTTTCCGGTGCGCTGGCGCTTTTGGCTGAGGCCTTTCCCGACCTGACCCCGCATGACCTGCGCATCCGGCTTCTGGCCTCGGCCGACAACGGCTGGTTTGCCGCCGATGGTTCGGTCGAACTGGCCGCAGGGTTCTGGCATGATTACAGCGAGGAATTCGGCCACGGCTTCCTGGACCTGCGGGCGGCGCTTATGCCCATCGGCACCACCACCCTGTCGGTGAACGGCGCGGCGATGCCGCTGGAGGAGGCGGCGGTGCGGCAGGGCAGCGCGGTGGGCGATGCGGTGGAACGGGCGCTGGCGGGCGTCTCGCTCGAGGTGACCGACAGTCTGGCGGCCGGTTTCGCGCTGGACGGCGCGGTGATGGCCACCGAAGCGGCCCCCCTGCCCCTTGCCGCGCGCATCGCCACCCGTCCGGCCGGCCATGCCGCCGACCCCGTGGCGGGCTTTGCCGAGTTTTCGGGAACCGAGGTGGAACTGGCGCTGGCCGAGGCGCCGCTGACGCTGCGCCTGCTGATGCCGCCGGCCGAGGGCGGCAGCCTTGGCCTGTCGGTGACGCGCCGGTTCGGTGATGAGGATGCGGGTCTGGAAC
>JACZKR010000236.1 GCA_014859945.1 Paracoccaceae bacterium
GCGCCCCCCGGACCCCCCGCAGGATATTTGCAGAGAGAGGATGAACATGCGGGCCTATCTTGATCCGCGCCAGCGCGTGCATGATCCGAAGCACTTCATGGCGAACGGGCGCATCCTGCCCAACCCCGAAGTGCCCGAGCGGGTGGCGCGGCTGACGGCAGGGGCCGAGGCGGCGGGCTGCGTTTTCGAGGTGCCGGCGGATTTCGGCATGGGGCCGCTCGGGGCCATCCATTCGCCCGAATATCTGACCTTCCTGCGGACGGCCCATGCGCGCTGGTCACGCATTCCCGATGCGGCGCCCGAGATCATCCCGAATGTCCATCCCGCCGGTCGGGGCGACAGCTATCCGAAATCGGTGCTGGGGCAGGCGGGCTGGCATCAGGCCGACATATCCTGCCCGATCTCGGCCGGAACCTGGGAGGCGGCCTATTGGTCGGCGCAGACGGCGCTGAGCGCGGCGGCGGTGGTGGCCGAAGGGGCGGGGGCGGCCTATGCGCTGTGCCGGCCGCCGGGGCACCATGCCTTTGCCGATCTGGCGGGGGGCTTCTGCTTTCTGAACAACTCCGCCATTGCCGCCGAAGAACTGCGCCGCCGGGGGCTGCGGCCGGCCATTCTGGATGTGGACGTGCATCACGGCAACGGAACGCAGGGCATCTTCTATGCCCGCAAGGATGTGCTGACGGTTTCGGTCCACGCCGATCCGGCGCGGTTCTATCCGTTCTACTGGGGCCATGCGCATGAGCGGGGAACGGGTGAGGGGCAGGGCTACAACCTGAACCTGCCCCTGCCGCGCGG
Organism: Paracoccaceae bacterium; assembly: GCA_014859945.1. Taxonomy (GTDB): domain Bacteria; phylum Pseudomonadota; class Alphaproteobacteria; order Rhodobacterales; family Rhodobacteraceae; genus Fuscibacter. The sequence continues at coordinate 796 of JACZKR010000236.1, forward strand.
CACCGATGACGCCGGCTATCTGGAGGCGCTGGCCACGGGTCTGCAGGCCATCGACAGTTTCGGGGCGGATGTGATCGTGGTGGCGCTGGGTCTGGATGCGCATGAGAATGACCCGTTTCAGGGTTTTCGCGTGACGACGCCCGGTTTCGCCCGGATCGCCGGGGCGATTGCCGCGACGGGGCGGCGGCTTCTGGTGGTGCAGGAGGGTGGCTATCTGTCGGAGGATCTGGAGCCGAACCTGACGGCCTTCCTGTCGGGGCTGCAGGGCTAGCCGGTCGGCGGATCGCCTCCGACACCGGAACGTGAGCGGCGGGGCGGCCGCGCGATGCTTGCAATCGCGGCCCGCTTGCCGCATCTGTGAAGCGTATCAGACCGAGGTTGCCATGCGCCGTCTTGCCCTTCTTGCCGCCCTTGCCGCCGCCGCGCCCGCTGCGGCCTATACCACCTCTGAGGGTTACCGGGTCGAAGACCGGGGTGCCGGGCGGTTTGAGGTTCTGGCCTCGGCCGGGCAGTCGGCCACCGAAAGCTGGTGCGCGGCCGGCGAACATGCGGCGCGGCATCTGGGCCTTGGCCCGACCGAACGGCTGTGGCGCATCTCGGCGCCGCCGCGCCGGTCGGGTGAGGGGGTGATCTTTTCAACCTCGCCCGAGGGGGCTTCGGTCAAGACCGGCCTTGCCCTGCTGGGCGGCGATACCGACGGCGTGGCGGTCGGCTTTGCCGAGGCGCTGTGCGACAGCCTTGGCCCGTTCAGGGCCGAAATCACCGGCTGATCCGGCGCGGCAGCGCCGGGCAATGGTGCTGACCAACTGGACCTATGGATTGGCCGCTTCTGGCCTCACAGCATTTTGTTGACTCCTCTCGGGGGCGCGGGAGTAAGCTTTGCCCCACAGGCTCTTCCGGGCCCTTGGATGTCATTGTCCTGTGATGAACAGCCCCTATGCCCGGACCTGTCAACAAGGCACTGACCTGCCTGATAAATCCGCGCATGACGCGGGACAACACATGGGAGAACCAGACGTGTCCGATACCTCCTTCAGCCGCCGCAGCTTCCTCAAGCGCTCGGCCGCTGGCATGGGTGCGCTTGCCGCCCCGGCCATCATCTCGTCCAAGGCGCTCGCTTCGTCGGGCGAAATCAACTTCACCGGCTGGGCGGGCTATCCCGCGCTGGCCGAAACCGTCTTCCCGGCCTTCACCGCCGCCACCGGCATCAAGGTGAACTTCACCGAACTGCCGGATCAGGATGCCATGTTCGCCCAGGCCAAGGTGGCGCTGGAAGCGGGCGGCATCGACGTGATCGAGCCGACGATCGACCGCTGGGGCGGCTGGAACTCGAACGGGCTGCTGCAGCCCTTCGATGAGGCGAAGCTGGCGATGGACAACTACCTGCCGGGCCTTGCCGACGGTTCGGCCGGTGAGCGCAGCCGCATGGACGGCGCGCTGTACTATGTGCCGTCGAACTGGGGCACCGAGGCGCTGGTCGTCGCCGACGGTTCCGCCGTCCTGTCGGACCCGCCCTCGCTGGGCGACCTGTTCAAGCCCGAAAACATGGCCACCGTGCGCCCGCATTCGGCGCTGGCCGCGATGGGCCGCTGGCTGGATGCGACCGGCAAGCTGCCGCGTCCGTGGATGGACGGCTACACCGACATGGGCGCCATGGTCGAGCTGTGGGACATCGCGCTGGCCGAAGCCGTCAAGGCCAAGGCCAATGTGGTGCAGTGGTGGTCGGGCGAGAACGAGGCGAATGCCGGCTTTACCGCCAACGGCGCGACCATCGGCCTGTGCTGGGATTCGACCGGCTACAACCTGCGCAATGATGGCTACAAGTACATCGCCCCGGCCGAAGGCGCCTTCGCCTGGCACCAGGGCTTCGTGCTGATGAAGAACGCCGTCAACGTCGAGCAGGCGCATGAATTCGTCAAGTTCGTCTCGACCCCCGAAGGGGCTGCGGGCTGGGCCACGGCCTTCTCGTCGAACCCGGTGGGCAAGGGCGCGGCCGAACTGATGAACCCCGATGTCTCGACCTACTACAACGGCACCTTCAACGCCGATGCGCTGGCAAAGCTGTGGTGGTGGCCCGAGCAGACGGCCGAATTCATCGCCAAGCGCGGCGAATACGCCGACAAGTACAAGGCAGCCTGATCTTGCCGAACTGAAAATGCGCGCCGGGTCCTTTGGGCCCGGCGCGTTTTTTTGCGGCCGGGTCGTTTGTGGACCAACGGGCGGGCGCAAACTGGCTATATCCATTGCAGGGTCCAAAGGGCCTGCTAGGCTGCACCAAACACAAAAAACGACGACAGGGGGAAGACGATCCGATGAGTGCCGGGATTGATCTTGAAAACGTGTGCTGTGACTTCGGCAGTTTCCGGGCGGTGGACAACGCGAATGTGGCGATCCGGCCGGGTGAGTTCTTTTCCTTCCTCGGCCCGTCGGGCTGCGGCAAGACCACCATCCTGCGGATGATTTCGGGTTTCATCGAACCGACGCAGGGCACCATCCGCATCGGCGGCAAGGATGTGGCGGGGCTGCGGCCCAACCAGCGGCCGACGGCGCTGATCTTTCAGAACCTCGCGCTGTTTCCGCTGATGCCGATCTGGGAAAACATCACCTTCGGGCTTGAGGTGCGGGGGGTGGACAAGGCAACGCGGCGACGGAAGGCCGATGAGCTTCTGAAGCTGGTCGATCTGCCCGGTGCGGCCGACAAGATGGTCAGCCAGCTGTCGGGCGGCCAGAAGCAGCGTGTGGCGATTGCCCGGGCGCTGGCGGTGGAACCGGCGGTGATGCTGCTGGATGAACCGCTGTCGGCGCTGGACCTGAAGCTGCGGCAGCACATGCGGGCCGAGCTGCGCGCCATCCAGAAGCGCACCGGCGTCACCTTCATCTACATCACCCACGACCAGGGCGAGGCGCTGGCCATGTCGGACCGGGTGGGCGTCATGAGCCAGGGCCGCATCCAGCAGATCGCCGATCCGCGCGACATCTACAACAATCCGGTGAACGGCTTCGTTGCCTCTTTCGTGGGCGAAAACAACGTCTTCACCGGCACCGTGCAGAACCCTGCCGGCGGTGTGGCGGCGTTTGAAACCGCGCTGGGCACCTTCCGCGCCCGGCTGGGCGAACAGGCGCGGGGGCCGGGGGTTAAGCTTTATGTCCGCCCCGAACACACGCTGCTGTCCGATGCCGCCGCGCCTGAAAACTCGGTGCCGGTGACCATCTCGGAAGTGTCGTTCGAGGGGGCCTTCATCTCGGTCATGGGCAATGCGCCGAACGGTCAGCTTCTGACGGCGGAAATCCGCAATGACGGTTCGGCCACGGTGCCCGCCATCGGCGCGGCCATGCACATGAGCTTTGATCCCGCGCGCGCCGCCATCCTGCCTGATGCCGCTGTTTCGGGGGGCTGATCATGCAAGACATGCTGCGACGCTACGGTTCGTCCCTGACGGGCGCTTTCGTGGCGCTGGTGGCCTTCTGGCTGCTGGTGCTGGTGATCCTTCCGAACCTGACGCTGTTTGAACAAAGCTTCCGCCCCTATCTGCCGGTGGTCGATGTGGGCGGGCCGAAGGACACCTATTCCTTCAACAACTACGCCAAGTTCCTGAACAACCCCGTGGTCTGGAACCTGTTCGGGTTTGAGGTGACGGTGCCGGTTCACCTCAAGACCTTCCTGTCCACCGTGTTCTTTTCGGGCGTGGTGACCTTCATCACCTTCCTGCTCAGCTATCCGCTGGCCTATTACCTTGCCAAGGTGGTCGAGCCGCGGTCGCTGCCGACGCTGATCCTTCTGCTGTTCATCCCGCTTTGGGTGTCCGAGGCGCTGCGGGCTTTTGCCTGGTACATCATCCTGACCTTCAACGGCCCGCTGAACGCGGTGCTGGTGGGTATCGGCCTGCTGGACAAGCCGGTGCGCTGGCAGAACGGGGTGCTGACCGCCTATGACGCCATCGTCATCGGTCTGGTCTATACCTATGTGCTGTTCATGCTGTTCCCGATCTACGGCTCGGTGCAGTCGCTGGACCGCAACCAGATCGAGGCCTCCGAAGACCTTGGGGCGAAGTGGTGGCAGACCCACTGGCGGGTGATCCTGCCCCATGCCAAGCCCGGCATCGCCTCGGGCTGCGTGATGGTGTTCATGCTGTCCGCGGGGTCGCTTCTGGTTCCCTCGGTCCTGCCCTCGACCAGTTCCAACTGGTTCACCCAGACCATCCAGCAATGGATGCTGGAAAGCCAAGACTGGAACACGGGCGCGGCCTATTCCTTCCTCTACATCCTGCTTTGCACGGTCGTCGTGGCGCTGGTCATGTGGCTGTTCAAGGTCAAGCTGTCGGACATCGCGAAGTAGGAGGGGGCCATGCACAAGACGCGCAACATTCTTTTCAACGTCTATATGGGCGCCTTCCTGCTGTATCTGTTCGCCCCTCTGGCGATCATGGGCGGGGCGGCCTTCAACGACAACAAACTGCCCTCGGTCTATCCGTGGAAGGGTTTCACCTGGCGGTGGTTCGCCGACCTGATGAACGATCAGGTGATGTGGACCTCGTTCCGCAACACCATCCTTGTGGCGCTGGCGGTGGTGGTCATCGCGGTGCCCATCGGAACGGCGGCGGCCATCCTGATCAACTCGATCACCGGGCGGGTGCGGGCGGTGCTCTATGGGGTGATGGTGGCGCCGATCCTGATGCCGGGGGCGGTCATCGGCATCTCGACGCTGCTGTTCTGGAACCAGGTTTCGGTGCCCTCGGGGCTGCATCTTTCGGTGCTGGGGCAGGTCAGCTATATCGCGGCCTTCGTGATGCTGCTGGTGCTGGCGCGGCTGCAAAGCTTTGATCCCGCGCTGGAAGAAGCGGCACTGGATCTGGGCGCCAGCCACGGGCAGGTGCTGCGGCGCATCCTTCTGCCGCATCTGACGCCGGCGCTGGCCGCGGGCGGGGCGATTGCCTTCTTCCAGTCGATCGAGAACTTCAACGTGACGCTCTTTACCCGCGGCACGTCAAACACGCTGACGGTCTATGTCTTTTCCAAGGTGCGGTCTGGCATCACGCCGACGATCAACGCGCTGGCGCTGATGCTGATCGTCATGACGCTGGTCGCGGCCACCTGGTACGAGATCGGCCGCCGCCGCCGTGCCAGGGTCGAGGCCGCGCGTGAGGCCGAGGGCCGCCGCGCCGCCGCCGCGGAAGAGATGTAACGGCAAGGCCCCGCCCGCCCCGGGCGGGTGGGGCCTACCGGCCGCCGACGCTTTCCTGCGCGACCGACACCGCCTTCAGCACCGCGAAAACCGCGCGGCCCGGGCGCAGGTCCAGCGCATGGGCTGACCGGCGGGTGACGCGGGCCAGAAGCGGCTCGCCCCCGGCGCGCAGCCGGACCAGAGCGCCCGGCCCGTCGCCGATGCGGATATCCTCGACCGTCGCGGCAAGGATGTTCAGGGCCGAAATCGCCTCGGGCCGGGCGGTGGCCAGCATCACATCCTGCGCCAGAATCCGCAGCCGCAGCGCCGTACCGGGCGGGGCGGCGACACGGGGCAGGAACAGGGTTCCGGCCGCCGATTCCAGACGGGTCAACCCGTCTTCCTCATGCGCGGCGACGGTGGCGGTGACGATGGCCCCGGCCTCTCGCAGCCCCAGCGCGGGGGCCATGGCCGGATCGGCAAGGATTTCCGCCGCAGGCCCCGTGGCGGTGACGCGGCCAGCCTCCATCAGCACGACGGTGGTCGCCAGCCGCGCGACCTCGGCCATGGAATGGCTGACATAAAGGATCGGCAGCCGCACCTCATCGCGCAGGCGCTCCAGATAGGGCAGTATCTCGGCCTTGCGGGCATCGTCCAGCGCGGCCAGTGGTTCATCCATCAGCAGAAGCCGGGGATTCGACAGGATCGCGCGCCCCAGCGCCACCCGCTGCCGTTCGCCGCCAGACAGCCCGGCGGGGCGGCGGGTCAGCAGTGGCCCGATGCCCAGAAGGTCGGTGATGCGCCCCATCTCGGCCCCCGGAGCGCCCGAAGGGGCAAACCAGCGGCCGTAGGTCAGGTTCTGCCGTACGGTCAGATGCGGGAAAAGCCGCGCATCCTGAAAGACATAGCCGATCCGCCGCCGGTGGACGGGCAGATCGGTGCCCTGTTCGGTGTCCAAGAGCACATCGCCCCCCAGAACGATCCGCCCGCGGTCCGGTCTCAGCAGTCCCGCGACGGCATTCGCCACCGTGGTCTTGCCCGAGCCGGAATGGCCGAACAGCACTGTCACCCCTTCGGGCGCCGCGAATTCCACGTCCAGCGTGAAGCCCGGGAAGCGGTGGGCAAGTTGAACCGACAGCGTCATGATCCGGCGATCCGGCGGGCCACCGCCCGGCTGACCCATTCCGAAACCAGCAGCGCCGCCATGGCGATGGCAATCGCCACCCCGGCCAGCCGCGCCGCCTGCGTCTCACCCCCCGGCACCTGAAGGAAGCTGTAGATGGCAGAAGGCAGCGTCTGCGTCTGCCCCGGGATGTTCGACACGAAGGTGATTGTCGCCCCGAATTCGCCCATCGCCTTGGCGAAGGCCAGGATCACCCCGGCGATGATGCCGGGCAGGATCAGCGGCAGGGTAACCGTGACAAAGACCCAAAGGCGTGAGGCGCCCAGCGTGCCCGCGGCCTGTTCCAGCCTTGGGTCCACTGCCTCGATCGCCAGCCGCATCGCGCGCACCATCAGCGGAAAGGCCATCACCGCGGCGGCCAGCGCGGCCCCCGTCCAGCGGAAGGCCAGCACGATCCCGAACCACTCTTCCAGCGCCTGACCAAGCCAGCCCCGGCGCCCGAAGGTCAGAAGCAGAAGATAGCCCGTGACCACCGGCGGCAGGATCAGCGGCAGGTGGACCAGCCCGTTCAGCACCTGCTTGCCCCAGAAGTTCCACCGCGCCAGCGCATAGGCGACCAGCAGCCCGAAGGGCAGGCTGGCCGCCACCGCCCAGGCCGAGACGCGCAGCGACAGGGCCACGGCGCGCCATTCGTCGGGGGAAAGCCAGTCGGTCATCCGGCGCCTTGCAGCGGGCTCAGTTCAGGATCGCGAACCCTTCGGCGGCAAATCTGGCATCCGCCGCGTCCGAGGACAATGCCTCGAAAAACGCGCGGTCCGCCGCATCGGCGGCGCCGGTCAGAAGGGCGGCCGGATAGACGATGGCCGGATGACTGTCTGCCGGGAAGGTGCCGACGACCGTCACGTTGTCATCGGCCGCCGCGTCGCTGGCATAGACGATGCCAAGGGGCGCCTCTCCGGTGGACACCAGCGCCAGCGCAGCGCGCACGTTGTCGGACTGCGCCACAAGCGGTTCGACCGCCGGCCAGACGCCCAGCGATTCAAGCGCCGCCTTGCCATATTGGCCGGCCGGCACGGAATCGACCAGCGCCATGGCCAGCTTGTTGTCCCCCAGAAGGCCCGCCAGATCGAAGCCCGGCGCGATCGCGACCGGCGCGGCACCCTTGCCATGCGCGATCAGAACCAGCGTGTTGCCCAGAAGGTCGGTCCGGCTGCCATCGGCCACCAGACCGGCCTTTTCGACCTCATCCATCCAGTTCACCGCAGCCGAGATGAAGATGTCGGCCGGCGCCCCTTCGATGATCTGCTTGGCCAGCGCGTTCGAGCCGGCATAGCTGATCGTCACGGTGTGGCCGGTCGCGGTCTGGAAATCGGCTGCAACGGCATCGAGCGCGGTCTTCATCGAGGCGGCGGCGAAGATCACCACCTCATCGGCCATGGCGGGGGCGGCAAGGCCGATGGCAAGGGCCGAGACGGCAAGCAGGCGGCGGGACATGATTCCTCCAGTCGATATGTTTTTGGAAACATATCAGGTTGCCGCGCCGATCTGGCAAGCGCTATTTTCCGTCGGACATATCCGTCCCGGCACCCGGCCGCAGCAGGGCCTCCAGCGCCGCAATCTCGGGCTCGGCCGCCTGCAGGGCCACCGCTTCCACCGCACGATAGCGGCGCAGCACCTCGGCGCCCGTATCGGTCAGCCGCGCCCCGCCGCCGCCCGGGCCGCCGCGCACGCTTTCGACCAAGGGCGCGCGGAAGGCCGCGTTCATTTCTTCAACCAGCATCCAGGCGCGCTTGTAGCTCATTTCCATCCGCCGCCCGGCGGCCGAGATCGACCCGGTTTCGGCAATGCCCTGCAGAAGTTCGGCCTTGCCGGGGCCCAGCATGGCCTCATCAAACAGGATGCGCAGTTTCAGCTTGGTCATGGGGAATTCCGCCGGATACCGGGCGATCTTCCCGCCAAGCGGCGGCGCTGGCAAGGGCGGCTCTATTGACAGGGGGCGGCAAGTTGCAGCTAGTCGGATCAGGTCACCGCAGAACCATCGGGAGGAGGGGGCGGACATGATCCGGAACCATCCGCGCGCGATCCTGCTTGTCGCCGGGCTGGCGGTGGTGGCGCTGACCGTCTGGCAGACCAGCCGCTTTGCCCTGCAGCATTACCTTGCCGCCGGCGTCTCGCGCGCCGAAACCGCGCTGGGCCTGACCATCAACGCGCTTGAGGGCGATCTGGCGCGGTATGAGGTGGCGCCGCAGCTTCTGGCCGATCTGGACGCGATCCGCCTTCTGGTCGCGCGGCCTGACGATCCGGTGCGCCGCGCCGCCATCGACCGGCTTCTGGAAGAGCGCAACGCCACCCTGCAATCCTCGGACCTCTACATCATGCGCGCGGATGGTGAGACGATTGCCGCGTCAAACCACGCGCGGCCCGACAGTTTCGTCGGCCAGAATTTCAGCTACCGGCCCTATTTCCGCGACGCGCTGGCGGGGGATGCCGCGCGCTTCTATGCGCTGGGCACCACCTCGGGGGTGCGGGGCTATTACTTCTCCGCGCCGGTGCGTGATCCTGCCGGGCGGATTGCCGGGGTGATTGCTGTCAAGATCGGGGTGGACCGGATTGAACAATCATGGCGCGGCAACGAATACCGCATTCTGGTCAGCGATCCCGAAGGCATCGTCTTCATGTCGTCGGAGCCGGAATGGCTTTATGGCGGGCTTCTGCCCCTGACCGGGGAACGCCGCGCCCGCACCGCCGCCTCGCGCCGCTATTCCGAGGCGCAGTTGCACGACCTGCCGGTGACGCGCGAGACGGCGGGCGACATCGCCCTGATGCGTCTGGCCGCGCCCGGACAGCCGGTTTCGGCGGGCCGGCAGTATATCGTGGCCGAACAGCCCATGCCGCAGGCCGGCTGGACGGTGCATGTGCTTCTGGACGTGGCGGGCGCGCAGGCCGAGGCGCGGGTGGCCTCGGTCACCGTCTTCCTTCTTCTGTGCGCGGCGGCCTTTGGCGGCGCGGTTCTGGTGCAGCGTCGGGCGCAGGTGGCCGAGCGTCTGGCCTTTGAAACCCGCGCCAAGGCCGATCTGGAACGCCGTGTCGAAGAACGCACCGCCGATCTGGAGCGGGTGAACATCCATCTGGAACAGGAAATCACCGAACGCCGCGCCACCGAGGAAGAGCTTCGCGCCGCGCAGGCCAATCTGGTGCGGGTGGGCAAGCTGGCCGCGCTGGGCCAGATGTCGGCGGCGCTGAGCCATGAGATCAACCAGCCCCTTGCCGCCGCCCGGAACTATGCCGACAGCGCCGCGGTGCTGATCGACCGGGGGGATGTGCCGCGGGCGCGCGAGAACCTTGGGCACATCCTGTCGCTGATCGACCGCATGGCGGCAATCGGCCGCCACCTGCGCAACGCCGCCCGCAAGCCGAATGAGCGGCTTGAGCCAGTGTCGCTGCCGGCCCTTCTGGCTGAAACGCAGGTGATCGTGGCCGGGCGGCTGGCCAGCTGCAAGGCAACGCTTGATCTGGACATTCCCGCCGACTTGCCGCCCCTGCGCGCCGGCGCCACGCGGCTGCAACAGGTGCTGGTCAACCTGATCAGCAATGCCGCCGATGCCGTCGAAGGGCGTCCTGATCGCCGCATCACGCTGTCGGCCTGCGTCGAGGATGGCCGCGCCGTGCTGCGGGTGCGCGACCGCGGGGCAGGGGTGCCGCCGGCCATTGCCGAGCGTATCTTCGATCCGTTCTTCACGACCAAGGGCGTGGGCGCCGGTCTGGGGCTGGGTCTGTCGATCTGCTACAACATCATCCGCGATTTCGGCGGCGATATCACCGTGCAGGATGCCGGCCCCGGCGCCTGTTTTGCCGTGACCCTGCCGCTTTATGGCCCGGTCGAGGCGGCGGCATGACGGCGGGCCGCGTTCTTCTGGTCGATGACGATGACGAGATGCGCCGCTCTACCGCGCAGGCGCTGGAACTTGCCGGCTTCGAGGTGGAACCGCTGGCATCGGCCGAAGAGGTGCTGGCGCTGGCCGGTCCCGCCTTCAACGGCGCGGTGATCAGCGATATCCGCATGCCGGGCATGGACGGGATGACTTTGCTGGCCGCCCTGCATGAGGTGGACCCCGAGATTCCGGTGATCCTTGTGACCGGCCATGCCGAAGTGCAACTGGCGGTCGAGGCGATGCGGCGCGGCGCCTATGACTTCATCGAGAAACCCTTCGTGGTGCAGGAACTGGGCGCGGTGCTGCGCCGGGCCACCGACCACCGCGCGCTGGTGATCGAGAACCGCCGCCTGCGCGCCGTGGCCGGCAAGCGCGACGATGTCGAGGCGCGGCTGCCCGGGCGGACGCAGGTCATGGTGGACCTGCGCTACCGGCTGCGCGCCATTGGCGCCTCGGATGCCGATACGCTGATCATCGGGCCGACGGGTGCGGGCAAAGAGGTGGTGGCGCGGGCGCTGCATGACATTTCGGCCCGGGCGGGCAAGCCCTTCATCGCCATCAACTGCGCGGCGCTGCCCGAGGCGCTTTTTGAAAGCGAGCTTTTCGGGCACGAGGCCGGGGCCTTTGCCGGCGCCCTGCGCGCGCGTTACGGCAAGTTCGAACATGCCCGGGGCGGGGCGGTGCTGCTGGATGAAATCGGCTCGATGCCCTTGGAAATGCAGGCCAAGCTGCTGCGCGTGCTGCAGGAGCGGTTGATCACCCGGCTGGGCTCGAACGAACCGGTGCCGCTGGACCTGCGCTTCATCGCCACCAGCAAGATTGATCTGGCCGCTGCCGTTGCCGAGGGGCGTTTCCGCGAGGATCTGTACTGGCGGCTGAATGTGGCGGTGCTGCATGTGCCGCCGCTTTCGGCGCGGCGCGAGGATATTCCGTTGCTGTTCCAGCAGCTTATCCGTGAATCCTCAGCCCGCCACAACCGGCCCGAGGTGACCGTTCCGCCCGCCCGGCTGTCGGCGCTGGCGGCGCGCGACTGGCCCGGCAACGTGCGCGAACTGCGCAACATGGCCGAGCGTTTCGTTCTGGGCATCGACCCGCTTGAGGCGCCGGGCAGCGCGGGCACCCGGCTGGCCGACAAGGTGGCCGATTTCGAACGCAGCCTGATCGCGGGCGCCATCGCCGCCCATGGCGGGCGGCTGAAGCCGGTCTATGAGACGCTGGGGATTTCGCGCAAGACGCTTTACGAAAAGATGCAGAAGCACGGGCTGGACCGCCGGCTGATCACCGATTCTGCCGAAGACGAGGCGGGCTGATCCCGCCGGCCGGAGCGGATGGGTGGAAATCCACCCACGCCTGACGCCTCATGTTCCGCTTTCCACCCATTTGCCGCGCCGGCCCCCCGAAAATCGCCCGGCCACCCCGCCATGACATTTGCGTGACCGGCCCCGGACCGCTTTGCTTTGTCCATCGCCCGCCGGACCGGAGGCCGCCGGGCGTCAGCAACAGCCGGATTTCTGGGAGGAACCCATGGCACTGTCGAAGCTTCTCGGCGCGCTTTGCGCCGCAACTGTCCTGTCCTCGGCCGCCTATGCCGAAGGCTATCCCGACCGTCAGATCACCATGGTCGTGCCGTTCTCGGCCGGCGGGCCGACCGATACGGTTGCCCGTCTGGTGGCCGAACGCATGTCGGCCGATCTGGGCCAGCAGATCATCGTTGAAAACGTCGGCGGCGCCGGCGGCACGCTGGGCGCGGGTCAGGTGGCCGATGCCGAGGCGGATGGTTACACCATCCTTCTGCACCACATCGGCATGGCGACCTCGGCCACGCTTTACCGCAACCTGGCCTATGATCCCCTTGGCTTCGAATATGTCGGCCTGGTCACCGAAGTGCCGATGGTCGTGGTCGCCCGCAAGGATCTGGAGCCGACCGATTTCGCCTCGTTCATCGAATATGTGAAGGCGAACAAGGACACGGTGACCATGGCAAACGCCGGCATCGGCGCGGCCAGCCACCTGTGCGGCATGCTCTTCCAGTCGGCGATCGACACCCAGTTCGTCACCGTGCCCTACAAGGGCACCGGCCCGGCGATGACCGATCTTCTGGGCGGGCAGGTCGATTTCATGTGCGACCAGACCACCAACACCACCCAGCAGATTCAGGGCGGCACGATCAAGGCCTATGCCGCGACCACGCCCGAGCGTCTGTCGATCTTCCCCGACCTGCCCACCGTGGCCGAAGGCGGGCTGGCGCAGATGGAAGTGGCGATCTGGCACGGCATCTATGCGCCGAAGGGCACCCCCGCCGAAGCGACCGAGCGTCTGTCGGCCGCCCTGCAGATGGCGCTGGCCGATGAAGGCGTGATCAAGGCCATGGCCGATCTGGGCACCGCGCCGTCGCCGGCCGCCGATGCCACGCCCGCCGCGCTGAAGGCCAAGCTGGAATCCGAGATCGCGCGCTGGAAGCCGATCATCGAAGCCGCCGGCGTCTACGCCGACTGACCGCGCCCGACCCCGCCCCCGGCCTGTGCCGGGGGCACCCATTCCGGCGGAGGCACCTCATGTCCACACGTTCCCACGACACCACCGACGCCGCGACCGGCGTTCTTCTGATGCTGACGGCCGCCTTCTTTGGCTGGCAGACCACCGGCCTGGAAATCGGCACTTCGCTGCGGATGGGTCCGGGCTATTTCCCGATGATCCTGTCGGGCCTGTTGTTCCTTCTGGGTCTGGTGATCTTTCTCAAGGCGCTGCGCAGCCCGGCGGGCGAACCCTTCGGCGTTATTGCGTGGCGGGGGATGTTGTTCATCCTGCCGGCGCCGGTGTTCTTCGGGCTGACGGTGCGGGGCCTGGGCTTTGTGCCGTCGCTGTTCATCACCACACTGATCGCCGCGCAGGCCTCGTTGCGGATGCGGCCCCTGCCGGCGCTGCTGCTGGCCGTGCTGGTGACCTTCTTCTCGACCCTGGTCTTCAGCTATGCGCTGGGCCTTCCCTTCCGCCGCTTCGGCCCCTGGCTTTCGTTCTGAGGAGGCGAAGATGGAACTTTTCTCAAACCTCGCACTGGGTTTCTCGGTCGCTTCGTCGGTCGAAAACATGCTGTTCTGCCTGATCGGGGTGCTTCTGGGCACGCTGATCGGCGTCCTGCCGGGCATCGGTGCCACGGCAACCATCGCCATGCTGCTGCCGATCACCTTCCAGCTGGAGCCGGTGTCGTCGCTGATCATGCTGGCGGGCATCTACTATGGCGCGCAATACGGCGGCTCGACCACGGCCATCCTGATCAACATGCCGGGCGAAAGCTCGTCGGCGGTGACCGCCATCGACGGCTATCAGATGGCGCGCAAGGGCCGGGCGGGCACCGCGCTGGCGGTGGCGGCGCTGGGGTCGTTCTTTGCCGGCACGGTTTCAACCTTCCTTGTCGCGGTCTTCGCGCCGCCGCTGACGACCATCGCGCTGAAATTCGGTGCGGCCGAGTATTTCAGCCTGATGGTGCTGGGTCTTGTCATGTCGATCGCGCTGGCCCACGGGTCCATCCTGAAGGCGCTGGCCATGGTGGTGCTGGGGCTTTTGCTGGGCATGGTCGGAACCGACATCTACACCGGCACCCCGCGCTTCACGCTGGGCATCCGCGAATATTCCGACGGGCTGAACTTCGTGGCGCTGGCCGTGGGGGTCTTCGGCATCGCTGAAATCCTGCGCAACCTGGAAGACGAACATGACCGTGAGGTGGTGACCAACCGCGTCGGGCGGCTTTGGCCGACGGGCGACGAGTTCCGTTCCATGGTCGGCCCGGTCCTGCGCGGCACCGGCATCGGATCGGTCCTGGGCATCCTGCCGGGCGGCGGGGCGATCCTTGCGGCCTTTGCTTCTTACACCATGGAAAAGCGGCTGTCGAAGAACCCGAAGGAATTTGGGCATGGCGCGATTGCCGGGGTGGCGGGGCCGGAAAGCGCCAACAACGCCGGCGCCCAGACCAGCTTCATCCCGCTTCTGACGCTGGGCATTCCGGCAAACCCGGTGATGGCGCTGATGATCGGGGCGATGATCATTCAGGGCATCGTGCCGGGGCCCAATGTCGCCAGCGAGCAGCCGGCGCTGTTCTGGGGCATCATCGCCAGCATGTGGATCGGCAACCTGATGCTGGTGGTGCTGAACCTGCCCTTGATCGGGTTGTGGGTGAAGCTGCTGAAAGTGCCCTATTTCGTGCTGTTCCCCATCATCATGGCGATGTGTTCCATCGGGGTCTATTCCGTTGCCTCGAACACGTTCGACCTCTATGCCGTCGCCTTCTTCGGGCTTCTGGGCTACGCGATGGTCAAGCTGCGCTGCGAACCGGCGCCCTTGCTTCTGGGCTTCGTCCTTGGCCCGCTCTTGGAGGAAAACCTGCGCCGCGCGATGATCCTGGCGCGGGGGGATGCCACGACCTTCGTGACGCGCCCGATCAGCCTGTCGCTTCTGTTGCTGGCGGCGGCGGTTCTGGTGCTGGTCTTCCTGCCGCAGGTCCGCAAAAGCCGCGAAGAGGTCTTTACCGAAAGCGACGCCTGACACCCCTTTCAGGGTCCGGCCCGCGCGCCATCCGGTCCGCCGGGTGGCGCTGCTGTTTTCGGCGCCGGGATTGATCACCATTTGGCGACAGTTGCGCGACAATCCCGCCACAGGCGCCAATTCATACGCGGGACTGGAAACCTGCGCCGTGGTCGCGTAGCTAGAAGCGATCAACCTGTGGCAGACTTTGCGCGGGCGCTGGCAATCAGGCAGGGAACAACCTTGGCGAACTACATGACCCTGGTTTCGATCCTGAGGGACCTTCTGAGAAGTCCCTCTTCCGATATCGACGCGGGGGTCGAACTGGCGCTTGGGCAGTTGTGCCCGGTGCTGGGCGGCGGGCGGGCGTGGCTGTTTACGGCAGACAGCGCGGGCGGCCTGCAAAACACCCACGTCTCGGCCGATGAACCCCTGGCGCGCGGCGATGTGCTGCCTGCCGATGCGGATCTTGCGGCGCCCTGGCTGGATGCGCTGCGGCAGGGCCAGCCCGTGGTGGTGCCCGACATCGCCACCCTGCCCGAGGGGCTGCAGATGCGCCACCTGCTGCAGGAACGCGGGGCGAAGGCCTGCGTGCTGGCACCTTCGGTTGATGAGGCGGGGCTGCAGGGCTTCATCTGCGCAGAATGCACCGCCGATCCGCAGGCGGTTACCGAAGAATGCCTGATGTTGCTGGGCCAGATTGCCGGGCTGATGCACAGCCTGCTGCAGCGGCGTGAAAATGAACTCCAGCAACAGGAAACCGCGAACCGCCTGCGCGCCATGCTGGCCGCGCTGCCGGACCTGTTGTTCGAGGTCGATGCCAACGGCCGTTTCACCGGCTTTTACGCCGGCCCCCGGTCGCTGATGGTGCGCGACCCCGACGAACTGACGGGCCTCAGGCTAAGCGATGTGCTGCCGCCCGATGTGGCGCTTCTGACCGAACGCGCGCTGCGCGAGGTGCTGGAGCGTGGCCGGGTCGCCGATGTGGTCTATCCGCTGGACCTGCCCGACGGCACGCATGTCTTCGATCTGATCGGTTCGCGCAAACCGCCGGCGGAACCGGGGCAGCCGGCAACCGCCGTCTTCCTGATCCGTGAGGTCACCAACACCACCCGCATGCAGGAAGAACTGCGGCGGCTGGGCAGCGTGATGCAGGCGATCAGCAATCTGGTCGTGATCATGGACACCGGGCTGCGGATCACCTGGGCCAACCCGGCCTTCGAACGGCATACCGGCTGGATGCTGGATGAAATCCGCGGCCAGCCGCTGGCCGATCTGGTGCGCTGCCCCGAAAGCGATCCCGAAACCGTCGCCTGCGTCAGTGAGGCGATTGCCCAGGCCAAGCCCTTTGCCGGCCAGATGATCAACCGCGACCGCCACGGCAACCGCTATTGGGTCGAGTTCAACATCGTGCCGCTTTACGGGCCGGACGGGCAGCTTCAGGGCTATGCCTCGGTCGAGACGGTGGTGACGCGGCTGAAGGAACAAGAGGCCGCGCTGGGCGCGCTGGCCGCCACGGCGGCGGCGGCACAGGTCCGGCTGGAAAACGCCATCAACGCGCTGCCCGACAGCGTTCTGGTCTTTGACGCCGACGAACGGCTGATCGTGCGCAACCCGGCCTATGGCGAGGCCTTTCCGCAACTGGCGGATCAGGCGGTGCCGGGGGCGCTTCTGGCCGATCTCTTGCGTGAAGGGGCGCGGCAGGGGCTTTTCCCGGCGCCGGAGGATGCCGCGGCGCTGGATGCCTGGGTTGAGGACCGGCTGCAGCAGTATCGCCAGGAACGCTATGTCGATGAGGTGCAGATGCCCGACGGCCGCTGGGTGCGCCGGGTCAACAACCGCACCTCGGACGGCGGCCTGATCGCGCTGGGCATCGACACCACCGCGCGGCGCAACCAGATCGCCGCGCTGGACGAAGCCAACCGCGAACTGACCGCCGCGCTTGCCGAACGTGATCAGGCCCGCCAGCGGCTTCTGAACATCATCGACGGGGCGCAGGTCGGCACCTGGGAATGGGATCTGCAGACCGGGCGCGTCACCATCGGGGGGCAGTGGCTGCACATCATCGGCCGCGAGGATGAGGGGCACGAGGTGGTGCCGATCGGGTTCTTCCGCGATCTGCTGCATCCCGATGATCTGGCCTATCTGGACGCCGAGAACATCACGACCGGCCAGACCGACCGTGCCACCTTCGAAAGCGAATTCCGCATGCGCCACCGCGACGGGCGCTGGGTCTGGGTGCTGTCGCGCGGCCGGGTCACCCGGCGCGACGCCGCGGGCCGGCCCATCCGCATCGTCGGCGTGCATCTGGACATCAGCGAACGCCGGCGGCTGGAAACCGAAATCCGCGAAAGCGAAAGCTACCTGACCTCGGCGATGGAAAGCAGCGTCGCCGCCATCGCCATCTTCGATGCCGAGGGGGTCGAATACTGCAACCACGAAGCCGAGCGCATACTGCGGCTGACCCGCACCGGCACCGGCAGCGGCCGCCGCTTCCGCCAGCCGCCCTGGGTGCTTGAGACGCTGGATGGCAAGATGCTTCCGGCCAGCGAAATGCCCTGCCCGCGCGCGCTGGCCGAAGGGGCGACGGTGCGCGACATCCGCTTTGCGCTGCACTGGCCCGACGGCGGGCGGCGGGTGCTGACCTGCAACGCCACGCCCCTGACCATCCAGGGGGATGAGCGTCGTGTCGTGGTGTCGTTCTGGGACATCACCGACCATCTGGCGGCGACCGAACGGCTGGAACAGGCGCTGGCCCATGCCGAAGAGATGAGCCGCTCGAAGTCGATCTTCCTGGCCAACATGAGCCATGAAATCCGCACGCCGCTGAACGGCGTGCTGGGCATGGCCGAAGTGTTGGGCATGCAGCTGGAAGACCCCGAACACCAGCGGATGATCACCACGATCCGCCAGTCGGGCGAAACGCTGCTGACGGTGCTGAACTCGATCCTCGACATGTCCAAGATCGAGGCCGGCAAGATGGAACTGGAAGCGGTGCCCATCGTGCTGAACGACATCGTCGCCCAGATCGACGCGGTCTATTCCATTCAGGCCGAGGAAAAGGGGATCGAGTTCGAGGTCCTGTCCTCGACCGGCTGCGAATGCCCGCGTCTGGGCGATCCGCACCGGGTGCAGCAGATCCTGCACAACCTTTTGAACAACGCGATCAAGTTCACCGCCGAAGGGTCGGTGACGCTCAAGGCGTCGTGCCGGCCGGGCAAGCCCCTGGTCTTCGAGGTGCGCGATACCGGCGTCGGCATGACGGCCGATCAGGCGGCGCGGGTCTTTGACAGTTTCGAGCAGGCCGACGGCAGCATGACGCGCCGCTTCGGCGGCACCGGCCTTGGCCTGTCCATCGTGCGGCAGCTTGTGGCGCTGATGGGCGGCGAGGTGGCGCTGGACAGCGCGCCGGGGCAGGGCACCACCGTGCGGGTCACCCTGCCGCTGCCCGAGGCCGAGATGGCGGTGGTCGCCCCGCCGCCGCGCCCGGCCGATCCGCAGGTGGCGGCGGTTTCACTGGGCGGCCTGCGGATACTCAGCGCCGACGACAGCGCCACCAACCGCGAGGTTCTGGGCCGCATGCTGGAACCCAGCGGCGCGCAGATTCGTCAGGCCGAAAACGGGCAAGAGGCGCTGGACCTGTGGCTGGCGGCCCATGCGGCCGGCACGCCCTTTGACATCGCGCTGCTGGATATCACCATGCCGGTCCGCGACGGGCTGAGCGCCATCACCGAAATCCGTCGGATCGAGGCCGAACGCGGCTATCCGCTGATGCCGGCCGTCGCGGTGACCGCCAACGCCATGCCCGATCAGGTGGCCGAATACGTCATGCGCGGCTTTGATACCCATCTGGCGAAACCGTTCAACAAGCGGGACTTGATGCATTCGGTCACATCTCTTGTGCGAGTTTCCGCCGGAGTATGACAATCACAGGTAGTAAAGCGCCGTTTTTCCACTGGATTTTTGGACAACGGCGAAACTTTTCCATTTTTCTGCCCACGGTTCGCGTTAAAGACTGCTTCGCGTGGGGACGTGTGTGTGCGGGGTCATCTCTGATATGGACGCTGGAAGCTTCCTCAAACGGCATCAGGTCTTGCTGGCCGAAGATGATGAGATCAGCCAAGAAATCGTGCGTGCGCTTCTCGCCGATGCCGAAGACATTGAACTGACCGTGGTGGGCGACGGCAAGGCCGCGCTTGAGGCGGCGATGACCACCCGGTTCGACCTGCTGATCCTGGACCAGAATCTGCCCTTCATCACCGGCGACCGCGTGGTGCGCCATCTGCGCGCCGGCAGCACCCGCAATTCCGACACGCCGATCCTGCGTTTCAGCGCCGCGATCACCGCGCCCTCGGTCCGTCACACCAACGGATTTGCCGAAACCCTGCTGCCCAAGCCCTTGGCCGGCGAGATTTTTGTGTCCACCGTCAAGGCCATCCTGGACGGGGAAGGGCCGGTCTGACGTCTTCTGCCACTTGACGTTGCGAACCGGCTTGAACAATCCTAGGAAATGATTGCAAATTCATCCTCCCGTTGAACGGAGCTGACGGATGATGAGCCCCCGCTCTTTCGCGAGCGCCGGATCGGATGAGGCGCGCCGCGCATCTTCCGCCGCGATGGAGGTATCGGTCCGCATTCTGGCCGATCTTGTCGCCGTCGAACCCGGCCAAAGCGAAGAGGTCCTCACCCGCGCCCTGCAGCGCATCGGCCAGCATGTCGGCATGGCCCGGGTCACGCTGTTCCGTGAACAGGGCAAGGGCTGGCAGAAGCTGATGGATGTCGCGCTGACGGGCACGCCCGAAGGCGAGGTGGGCCTGGCCTCGGGCTATCCGGTGCCGATCAGCGGCGGCGAGATGGACGGGATTCTGGTCTTCAGCGAGCCGCTGCCTTTCGGCAGTTTTGAGCGGACCGATTTCAGCGCCCTCAGCGCCGCGACCTCGGCGATCATGGTGGTTCTGGCGCGCGATCTGGCCCGGCGCGACAGCCAGCCACCCGACCGGCCGCTGACCGAGAATATCAGCCGGCTGTCGCCCGGCCCGGCCCGCCAGCAGCTTGGCCGCGTGCTTGAGGCCATCGACGCGGGCTTCATCCTGTTCGATGCCGAAGGCCGGTTGGTCGCCTGGAACCGCCGGTTCTGCGAGCTTTACGACATGCTCAGCCCGCTGATGCATCCGGGCGTGACGTTTGAAACGCTCTATCGCTATGGGCTTCAGCAGGGCCAGTTCCCCGAAGCGGCGGGGCGCGAAGAGGAATGGCTGGCCGACCGCATGGCCGACTGGGCTGAAGGCGGCGCCGTGCTGGAACGCACCCTGCCCGACGGGCGCGTCATTCAGGTGACCAAGCGCGTGACGGTGGGGGGCGAGCTGATTGCCACCCACAGCGACATCACCGCGCTGAAGCGTGCCGAGATGCGGCTGGTGAACGTGATCGAATCCGCCCAGCTTTGCACCTGGGAATGGGATATCAACACCGGGGCGCAGCGGGTGAACGACCGCTGGGCGCAGATTCTGGGCTATGAGCTGGCCGAGCTGGAGCCCATCACCTATGACGTGTGGCGCAGCCTGGTGCATCCTGACGATCTGGCGCGCACCGAGGCCATCCTCGACAGCGCGCAGGAGGACGGCCAGGACCTGAAAGAGGCCGAATACCGCATGCGCCACCGCGACGGGCGCTGGATTTGGGTGCTGGACCGCAGCCGGGTGCTGAAGCGGGGGGCCGATGGCCGGCCCGAGTTCATGGCCGGGATCGAGTTCGATATCGGCGACCGCAAGGCCCGCGAAGAGGCGCTGCTGATCGCCAAGGCCGAACTGGAACGCGCGCTGGCCGAACGGCAGCAGGCCCAGCAGCGGTTTCTTGATATCGCTGCCGTCTCGGAAGACTGGTTCTGGGAGCAGGACGCCGAGTTGCGCTTTTCCTACCGGTCGCATTCCGAACAGTTCTCGGAAATCGGCATGCCGACCGGCGCCATTCTGGGCAAGACCCGGCAGGAATGGCTGGCCGACAACCCGCTGGTGCGCGACAGCGCCGACTGGTCGGTGGTGCTGGATGCCCAAAGGGCGCGGCGGCCCTTCAAGAATTTCGTCTACCGCGCCCCCACTCCGGAAGGCGAAAAGGAACGCTGGTTCCGCATCAGCGGCGCCCCCACCTTCGATGCGGCGGGTGAGTTTCTGGGTTATCACGGCGTCGGCACCGATGTGACCGAGCTTTACCTTGAAAAGGCCCGCGCCGAAGAGGCCAGCAAGGCCAAGTCGATGTTCCTTGCCAATATGAGCCACGAAATCCGCACGCCGCTGAACGGCGTTCTGGGCATGGCCGAGGTGCTGGAAGGCACGCTGCAGACGGCCGAGCAGAAGCGGATGATCGGCACGATCCGCCGTTCAGGCGAGGCACTGCTGCTGATCCTGAACGACATTCTCGACATGTCCAAGATCGAGGCCGGCAAGCTGGAACTGGAGGAGGTGGCCTTCGACCCCGCCGAAATCGCCAGCCGGGTGCAGGACGTGCATATGCGGATGGCCGACGAGAAGGGCATCGAGTTCGAGGTGCTGATCGGTTCGGGCGCCGGCGCGCCGCGTCTGGGCGATCCGCACCGCGTGCAGCAGGTGCTGCACAACCTGATCAGCAATGCGATCAAGTTCACCGAAGCCGGGCAGGTGGCCGTGAAGATCAGCGGCAAGCCCGACAAGCCCCTGTCGATCGAGGTGCGCGATACCGGCATCGGCATGACACCCCTGCAGGTCGCGCGGCTGCATGAGGAATTCTCGCAGGCCGACAGTTCGGTGACGCGGCGCTATGGCGGCACGGGTCTTGGCATGGCGATCACCCACAAGCTGGTGGCGATGATGGGTGGTGAGGTCGAGGTGGAATCTGCGCTGGGGCGCGGAACCACGGTGCGCATCCAGCTGCCCCTGCCTCCGGCGCCCGATCTGGCCGGCGGCCGCCCCGATGGCGGGCAGCGCCGGGCGACGGCCGATCTGGGCGGCCTGCGCATTCTGGCCGCCGATGACAACGCCACCAACTGCGCCGTCATGCGGCTGATGCTGGAAAACTGCGGCGCCGAGGTGACGACGGTGCCCGATGGACTGGCCGCGGTGCGGGCTTGGGCGCCGGGCCGCTATGACGCGATCCTGCTCGATATCGCCATGCCGGTGATGGACGGGCCTACCGCGCTGGCCGAACTGCGCCGGCTTGAGGACGAACACGGCTGCGCGCCGGCGCCCATCCTTGCGGTGACGGCCAATGCCATGGCGCACCAGATTGCCGATTACATCGTGGCGGGGTTCGATACCTGCATCTCGAAGCCGATCAACGCCAGCACCCTGTCGAATGCGATCCGCATGCTGCTGGTTCCGGCCTGAGCGGCCTTAGTCGTCAAGCTGGGCTTCCATCGCGTCCAGAAGCGCCTCAAGCGCCGGTTCGGTGCTGTCCCAGACCGAGGCGAGGGGTTCGCGCGCGGCCCGGCCGGCGGAAATGCGCCGGTCAACCTGTGCCGAAAGGTTGCCGATCCGCGACATGCCGAAGGTATCGGCCACGCCGCTGATCTTGTGGGCCAGCGCGCCGATGGCTTCCAGCGCCAGCGGCGCCTCTTGCCCGGCGTTGACGCGGCAGCGCAGCCGCTCGAACTCGATGATCCGCGGCAGCATCAGCTCCATGAAGCGTGCCCGGACGGGCAGCAGCGCGGGGGCGATGGCATGGGTTGCCGTGGCCATGGCGGTTACGCCGCGGCCAGCGGTTTGCGGGTCTTGGCTTCGGGCTTGTCCTGCGCGGCCGAGATGGCGCGTTCCAGGATGCGGGCCGAACGTTCGCGCGAGAAGATCGAGTTGCGCACGACCTCACCCACCCGCACCTGCGGCACCGGCAGCCGGTCGGCCAGATAGATGCTTTCAAAGCTCTCGATGCCCAGATTGATCTCGGCCTCAAGCTCTTCGCAATCGGTGCCGGCCAGCCCGTTCGAGGCCACCACGAACACCCCGTTGCCGGCATAGGCGATCAGCGCCTGTTCGGTTTTCAGCGTGTCCTCGATGATCGAAGCGACATCGGCCAGCATGTTCATGAAGCTCAGCGGCGTGGACTTGCGGTAGATGACGCCGGCGTTGCGGATGGTGATGGCAAAGGCCGAAACCGCATAGCTGCCCTTGATGCCCAGCGTCAGCATGTAGTTCTGCAGCGCCAGATATTCGATGCCGCGGTCGAAGCCCGGAATCATCACCGGCGTTTCCAGATCGAACTGCAACTCGACCATGCCCGAGGCCAGCCCGATCTGATGTTCCAAGAGGGCGGCGCGCAGCTGTTCATGGACCAGACGTTCCACCATGCCGATGCGGGCGCGGAATTCGGTCGGGTCCAGCGGTTTGGTGATGTAGTCGGTCGCGCCGGCCGCGAAAGCATCGTCGATGTAGTTGCGGGTGGACATCGAGGTGATCATCAGGATCGGCGTGCGGCGGTATTGCGCCAGCTTGCGCACGCGCGCGCACAGATCGACCCCGTTCATCACCGGCATCTGGATGTCGAGAAGGATGCAGTCGAAGGCCTCACCCTGCCGTTCCAGCGTGTAAAGCGCGTCCTGCGGCGACAGAACGGTGGTCAGGTCGGTGTAGCCGGCGGCGCGCAGGGCTTCACGCAGCACGTCAAGGAAGATCGGATCGTCATCTACAGCGAGAATCTTCATCGGTCTTGCCTTCCATCCTGGCGGGGTCTGTTCCGGGTTCCCGCGGTCTGTTCTGGTCTCTGTTCAACGCTAGGTAGTGATTTTGTCGAAAATTGGACAAACCGGCTGGCAAAACGGGAATCTCGCCCTGTATCCGACAATTCAGGGTTGCGTCGCGGGGCCTTCCGGGCAGTTGCCCGCGGGCCATGCAGATGCCCGGTTTTCGTGCGCTCCGGTGGGGCAGGGCGGCCCCGGGTCACATGGTTGCGAGGGTGCTTTCCCTTTCGCCGTGATTCCCTATCATCCGGCAACAGGCGCCGCGCCAGTGCGGCGGCGCGGGTATCCGGGGCGGCTTTGCCCTTTCGCGGAAAGGGTGACAGACGGGATGAAGTTTCGGAACCAGATCGTTGTGGCGGCGGCTGTGATCGCGGTCAGCCTGCCTGCTGCGGCGCGCTTTGTTCCGGGCAGCCATCCCTGGCTTGATGCGGTCGGGCTGCTGGGGCC
>JACZKR010000030.1 GCA_014859945.1 Paracoccaceae bacterium
CCGCACCCCGCCGCGCGACTGGGGGCTGCGGCTGCCCGACCTGCTCAGCCGGATGCAGGCGGCGGGGCTGGCGCGGCTGGACGAACCCGATGACGCGCTTTTGTCGGCGGTGCTGGTGAAACTGTTCGCCGACCGCCAGATCGCGGTGCCGGTGGCGCTGATCGGCTGGCTGGTCAGCCGGATGGAACGGTCGATCGCCGCCGCCCGCGACCTTGTGGCGCAGCTGGATGCGCGGGCGCTGGCCGAGGGACGGCCCGTCAGCCGGGCCCTTGCCGCCGAGTTGCTGGATGAGCGTCTGGACAGCCCCGGCGGGCAGTGAAAGACTGTCATCCGACCGTCACGGAACTGTCATCCCAGCCCCTTATCAGCCGCGTCATGATCCCCACCGATTTCCTCAAGGCCCCCTTCCCCGCCCCCGTCGCGCTGCCTGCGGCAGAAACCGCGGGGCCACACCGTTTCTTCAACCGCGAGCTCAGCTGGCTGGCCTTCAACTGGCGGGTGCTGGAAGAGGCGTCGAACCCCGCTGTGCCGCTGCTGGAGCGGCTGCGCTTCCTGTCGATTTCGGCCACCAACCTGGACGAATTCTATACGGTGCGGGTGGCGGGTCTGCGGGCGCTGGTGCGGGCGAACAACCCGATCCCGTCCGAAGACGGCCGCAGCCCGGCCGAACAGCTGCGCCTGATCCATGACGACGCGCGCCGGCTGATGCAGACCCAGCAGACCGCCTTCAAACGCCTGCGCCGCGAGATGGAGATGGCGGGGATCGAGATCGTCAACCGATCAAAACTGGCCGTGCGCGACCTGAAGTTTCTGGAAGAGCATTTCCTGAACAAGGTCTTCCCCGTGCTGTCGCCCCTGGCCATCGACCCGGCGCACCCCTTTCCGTTCATCCCCAACACCGGGTTTTCGCTGGCGCTGGAACTGGAACGCGAGACCGACCACCGCACGCTGAAGGCGCTTCTGCCCATTCCCCAGCAGATCGCGCGTTTCGTGCCGCTGCCCTGCAAGGCGGCCGGCGAATACCGTTTCCTGCCGCTGGAAGAACTGCTGCTGCTGCATCTGGACATGCTGTTTCCCGGCTATTCCGACCGGGGCCATTGCCTGTTCCGCGTGCTGCGCGACAGCGATCTTGAGGTCGAGGACGAGGCCGAAGATCTTGTGCGCGAATTCGAGGTGGCGCTGAAGCGCCGCCGGCGCGGCGAGGTGATCCGGCTGAAGATGTCGGCCGGCGCCCCGGAGGAACTGAAGGCGCTGGTGGCCGAGGAACTGGGCGTCGCGGTCGATGAGGTGGTCGAGGTGCGCGGCATGCTGGGCATTGCCGACCTGAAGGAACTGGTGATTTCCAGCCGCCCTGACCTTCTGTGGCCGCCCTTCACCTCGCGCGTGCCGGAACGGGTGCAGGACCATGACGGCGACATGTTCGCCGCCATCAAGCAGAAGGACATGCTGCTGCATCACCCCTACGAAAGCTTTGATCTGGTGATCCGCTTTCTGGAACAGGCGGCGCGCGACCCGAATGTGCTGGCCATCAAGCAGACGCTGTATCGCACCAGCTGGGACAGCCCGGTGGTTTCGGCGCTGTGCGAGGCGGCCGAGGCCGGCAAGTCGGTGACGGCGCTGGTCGAACTGAAGGCGCGGTTCGACGAGGCGGCGAACATCCGACAAAGCCGCCGGCTGGAACGCGCCGGCGCCCATGTGGTTTACGGCTTCATCAACTACAAGACCCACGCCAAGATCAGCACGGTCGTCCGGCGTGAGGGCGAAAATCTGGTGACCTATACCCATTACGGCACCGGCAATTACCACCCGATCACCGCGCGGATTTATACCGACCTGTCCTTCTTCACCTGTGACGCGGCGCTGGGGCGCGATGCGACCAAGGTCTTCAACTACCTCTCGGGCTATGTCCAGCCGCAGGGGCTGGAAAACCTTGCCATTTCGCCCATCACGCTGAAGCCGCGGCTTCTGGCGCTGATCGCGGCCGAGGCCGACCATGCCCGCGCCGGGCGGCCGGCGGAAATCTGGTGCAAGCTGAACAGCCTGATCGATTCCGATGTGATCGACGCGCTTTATGCCGCCAGTCAGGCCGGCGTGAAGATCAGCCTTGTGGTGCGCGGCATCTGCGGCGTGCGCCCCGGCGTGAAAGGGATGAGCGAGAACATCCGCGTCAAGTCGATCGTCGGGCGGTTTCTGGAACACAGCCGCATCGTCTGCTTCGGCAACGGCGAGGGGCTGCCCGGCCGGGCGGCGCGCGTCTTCATCTCGTCGGCCGACTGGATGGGGCGGAACCTGACGCGGCGGGTCGAGACGCTGGTAGAGATTCACAACGACACGGTGAAGGCCCAGATCGTCGGCCAGATCATGGCGGCCAATCTGGCCGATACCGCGCAAAGCTGGCTCTTGTCGGCGGACGGCACCTATGCGCGCGATGTCGAACGGCTGAGCCCCGGCGATTTCAACTGCCACCGCTTCTTCATGGAAAACCCCTCGCTGTCCGGCCGCGGCACGGCCGGGGCGAAGGACGTGCCCAAGATTGCCTGACCGAACCTGCCTGAAACTGCCCGAGAGGACCGACCATGGCCGAAACCCCGCATGACGATGACACCGGCCCGTTCGGCAAACCCTTGTTCGACGACCCTTCGGCGCGGGCCCTGTCGCGCGTCGGCGTGGTTGACGTGGGGTCGAACTCGGTCCGGATGGTGGTCTTTGACGGCGCGGCGCGCAGCCCGGCCTATTTCTACAACGAAAAGATCATGTGCGGTCTTGGCAAGGGTCTGGCCGAAACCGGCCGGCTGAACCCCGAGGGCCGGGTGCGGGCGCTGGCGGCGCTGAAACGGTTTTCCCTGCTGGCCAAGGGCATGGGCATTGAAACGCTGACCGTGGTCGCCACAGCCGCCACGCGCGAGGCCGAGGACGGCCCCGAGTTTCAGTTGCAGGTGCTGCGGGAAACCGGGCTGAAGCTGTGGGTGATCGACGGCGGCGAAGAGGCGCGGCTTTCGGCGCAGGGCGTGCTGCTGGGCTGGCCCGATGCCAAGGGCATCGTCTGCGACATGGGCGGCAACTCGATGGAGCTGGCGCGGATCGGCGACGGCAAGGTAGGCAAGCGCATCTCGACCCCCCTTGGCCCCTTCCGGCTGCAGCAGGTGGCCGATACCGAGAAGAAGCGCGCCGCCCATATCGACCGCATCCTGAAAGATGCCCAGTCCGAGATGAAATCGGAAGGCGAGCGCATCTATCTGGTGGGCGGGTCGTGGCGGGTGATTGCCCGGCTGGACATGGAGCGGCGCAGCTATCCGCTGACCGTGCTGCATGAATACCGCATGACGCCGCGGGGGCTTCTGGATACGCTGGACTGGATTGCCTCATCCGATCTGGCCGTGCTGCGCGCCCGCACCGGCACCAGCACCGAACGGATGGAACTGGTGCCGCTGGCCTGCGAGGTGCTGCGCGAGGTGATCCGCCGGCTGAAACCTTCGGAAATCGACGTGTCGGCCTATGGCATCCGCGAGGGGTTGTTGTTCGAACAGATGCCCGAAAAGCTGCGCGCCCGCGACCCGCTGATCGAGGCGGCGCGGATGGCCGAGAAACTGTCGGCCCGCCTGCCCGGCTTCGGCAAGAAGCTGTTCGAGTTCCTGGAACCCCTGTTCAAGGGGGTCACCGAGGAACGGCTGCGGCTGATCAAGGCGGCCTGCCTGCTGCATGACACCACCTGGCGGGCCCACCCCGATTATCGGGCCGAGGCCTGTTTCGACAATGCGACGCGGGCCAATCTGGGCGGGCTTGACCATCCGGGCCGGGTGTTCCTGGGGCTGGCGCTGCTTCATCGCTACAAGAACAGCCGCGCCGGCAGCCGGATGGAACGCCTGTTCACCCTGTTAAGCGAGGATCAGATTCAGGAGGCCGAGGTTCTGGGCAAGGCGATGCGCTTTGGCGCCATGTTCTCGGTCGGCGATCCGGCGCGGGCGGGGCGGCTGGTCTGGCAGCCGAAGAAGCAGGTGCTGGAACTGCAGCTGACCGAAGAGGGCAAGGGCCTGTACGGCGAGGTGGCGCAAGCCCGCTTCGGCGCGCTGGCGCTGGCGCTGAAGGCCACGGCCAAGGTCTCGGAACTGGTGGAATGATGCTGGCCTTCGATCATCTGGCCGTCACCGCCGAAACGCTGGAAGAAGGCGTGGCGTGGGTCGAGGCCGCCTTGGGCGTCACGATGGCGGGGGGCGGCAAGCACCCCTACATGGCCACGCATAACCGGCTTCTGGGTCTGGGCGACCTTTACCTTGAGGTGATCGCCGCCGATCCCGAAGCCCCCCGCCCCGACTGGCCGCGCTGGTTCGACATGGACCGTTTCGCCGGCCGGCCGCGGCTGACCAACTGGATCGCGCGTTGCGACGAACTTGCGGCGGCGCTGGCGGCCGCACCCGCCGGCTGCGGCGTGCCGGTGG